>DVGE01000224.1 GCA_018712885.1 Candidatus Pullichristensenella stercoripullorum
CTGCTTGATGCGCTCGGGGTCGGCACCCACCTTGTCCATCTTGTTGATGGCTACGATGGTCTGCACCCCGGCGGCCTTGGCGTGGTTGATGGCCTCGATGGTCTGCGGCATGACGCCGTCGTCCGCCGCCACCACGAGGATGGCGATGTCCGTGGCCTGCGCGCCGCGGGCGCGCATGGCGGTGAACGCCTCGTGGCCCGGCGTGTCGAGGAAGGTGATCTTCTGGCCGCGGATCTCCACGGTATAGGCGCCGATGTGCTGGGTGATGCCGCCCGCCTCGCCCGCGGTGACGCGGGTCTTGCGGATGTAGTCCAGCAGCGAGGTCTTGCCGTGGTCGACGTGGCCCATGATGGTGACGACCGGCGGACGGGGGAGGAGATCCTCCTCGGAATCCTCGACGTCCTCGTTCTTGAGGGCGTCCTCGGCGGTCTCAGCCAGCTTCATCTCCAGCTCCACGCCGAATTCGGAGCAGACCAGCTGCGCGGTGTCGAAGTCCAGTTCGTTGTTGATGGTGGCGATGATGCCCAGCATCATCAGCTTTTTGATGATCTCGCCGGCGGGCTTGCCGATGCGCTCGGAGAGGTCGCGCACGGTGATGGTCTCGGCGGTCATGAACGCCTTTTCGATCTTCACCGGCTCGGGACGCGGCGCGGAAGCCTGCTGCTTCTTCTTGCGCTTGCCGCGCACCACTTCGTCGTCCAGGCCGCCGCTGATATTGACGGTCTTGTTGCGGCGCGTGCGCGCGGCCCGCTCGGGGTCGTTCTGGCGCACGTACTGCTTCTTGTTGGGATCGTAATTGCTGACGCGCTCCTTCTCCACGGAGGGGGCAAGGTCGCTCATGCGGCGGCCAAACCCGCCGCGCGCGCCGCCTGCGTTGCCGCCGAAACGCGCGCCGCCCTGCTGGGGACGGGGCGCGCCGCCGGGCGCGGGGCGCTGCTGCCCGGGCGCGGCGGGACGGCCATACGTTCCCTGCTGGCCCGCGGGACGACCGTAGGGGCCGGCGGGATTGGCCGGGCGGCCGTAGGGGCCGCTGGGGCCCGCGGGACGGCCGTAAGGCCCGCTCTGGTTGGCCGGGCGGCCATAGGGGCCGGCGGGGTTGGCGGGACGGCCGTAAGGCCCGCTCTGGCCCGCGGGACGGCCATACGCCCCCTGCTGCGGGTTGGCCTGACGCTGCTGGCGCTGCTGCTGGAGCTGGCGGCGGCGCGCTTCCTCGCTGGCCTCCACCTCAGCCTTGGTCTGCACCACGCGGATGCCAGGCACGAACTTGGGGCGTTCAGGCGCCTTGGGCGCGGGCGTTTCCGGCTTGGCGGCGGGCGCTTCGGGCTTGGCTTCCGCCTTGGGCGCTTCCGGCTTTTCGGGCGCGACGCGCGCTTCCGCCCTGGGCGCTTCCGCCTTTTCGGGCGCGGCGTTCGCTTCCGGCTTTGCCTCGGCGCTGGGCACGGGCGCGGGCGCTTCCGGCTGCGGCGCGGGCGCTTCTTTGGGCACCTCGGGCGCCTGCTGGCTGGAATAGGCGGTCATGAACTGCGCCGCGGCCTCGTACTGCTTCTGCAGCTCTTCCCTGGCCGCGCGCTCCTGCCGCTCGCGCTCCTCACGGACGAAACCGTCCGAAATTCTGCGCAGGGAACCCAGCACCTCCTGCGACTGCTTGCGCAGGCGGGAGACGTCGTCGAGCACCTTGCCCGCCTTCGCGCTCAGTTCCCTGGTCGCATCCTGAACCCTGACTTTCGCCATTTGGTCTTAGCCCTCCCGAATGTAAGTGAAGTATGCAGGGAAAATGTCAGCCATTTTCCTGATCGAACAGTTCCGCCACGCGCGCGGCCATGCGCGCGTCGAGCACGGCCACGGCCATGCGGCTGTCCTTGCCGGTCGAGCGCCCCACATCGGCCGCCTCGAACAGGCGCGCCCCGTGGCTTGCGCAGGCGTTTGTTAGCAGCTTGCGCGTGTTCGGCCCCGCGCCCGCGTCCATGACGACCACGCTCGCGCGGCCCTTGCGCACGGCGTCCGCCGCCGCGTCCGCGCCGTAGGCGAGCTTGCCCGCCCGGGCGCACAGCCCCAGCATGTTCAGCGCCTTATCCACCGCGCCTGAGCTGCTCCTCCAGGGCGTCGAATACCTCCGGGGAGATGGTCGTCTCCAGCGCGCGCTCCAGGGCGCGGGTCTTGCGGGCGCGCTGAAAGCATGTTTCGCTGGGGCAGATATACGCGCCGCGCCCCGGGGCCTTGCCCCTGAAGTCTATGTGCGCCTCGCCGTCCTGCGGCTTGACCACGCGCAGAAGCTCGGCCTTGGGCCGCATCTCGCGGCAGGAAACGCACATGCGCATGGGGATCTTTTTCGGCTTGAGCGGCATTACGCTTCACCGCCCAGATCGTCCTCGCCGGGGTCGGGAACGTCGAAAGCGTCCAGATCCGCGGCGTCCATGTCCATATCCACGGCGGCGTCGAGGTCGAAGCCGTCGTCGGCCACGGTGTCTTCCTGCGCGGCCAGCTCGCCCTCGGCGATCATCTGCTCCACCTGGCTCTGGGACTTGATGTCGATCTTCCAACCGGTCAACTTGGCGGCGAGGCGGGCGTTCTGCCCCTCCTTGCCGATGGCCAGCGAAAGCTGGTTGTCCGGCACGATGACGCGGGCGCTCTTTTCGCCGTCGGCGGTAAAGACGCTGATGACGCGCGCGGGGTTCAAGGCGTTGGCGATGTACTCCGCCGGGTCGGACGACCACTTGATGATGTCGATCTTCTCAGTCTTTAACTCCGCCACCACGTTTTCCACGCGCATGCCGCGCGGGCCGACGCAGGAGCCCACCGCGTCGATGAGCGGGTCGGTGGAGAACACGGCCATCTTGGTGCGGAAGCCGGCTTCGCGGGCGATGGCCTTGATCTGCACCACGCCGGAAACGAGCTCGGGCACTTCCAGCTCAAACAGGCGCTTGACCAGCCCCGGGTGCGTGCGCGAGACGTACACCTGCGGGCCGCGCCCCTGCCGGGACACTTCCAGCACGTAGACCTTGATGCGGTCGTTGGGGGCAAGCTCCTCGCCGGGCATCTGCTGGTTGGGCTCGATGACGCCCTCGGTGCGGCCCAGCTCCACGTAGACGTTGCGGTTCTCCACCATCTTGACGATGGCGGTGAGGATCTCGTTTTCCTTCTGGCTGTACTCGTCGTAGATGACGCCGCGCTCGGCCTCGCGCAGATGCTGCACGACCACCTGCTTGGCGGTCTGCGCCGCGATGCGGCCAAAGTCGCGCGGGGAGACGGGCACTTCCACCAGGTCGCCCACCTCGTAGCGGCGGTCGATGTCGCGCGCTTCCTGCAGGGTCATCTCGCTCTGGGGGTCGGTCACTTCCTCGACCACCGTCTTGCGCGAAAGCACCTCGATCTCGCCCTTGTCGCGGTCGATGGAGGCGCGCACATTGGCGCCCTTGCCGTAATTTTTCTTGTACGCGGAGATCAGCGCCGCTTCGATGGCGGAAAAGAGCACGTCCTTGTTGACGCGGCGCTCCTTGGCCAGCTCGTTGACCGTGCTGATCAGTTCGCTGGAATTGATGCTGCTCTGTGCCATGGTCAGGTCCCCCTATCCGTTCCGTCCGGGCGCGTCCTCCTCGGGGAAGAAGGCGTCCAGGTCGCTCTCGTCAAATTCGATCAGCGGGCGCACAACGGCCACTTCCCTGCGGGGAAAGGCCAGCTCGCGCCCCTCGTCCGTTTTCAAAACGATCTTATCATCCACCAGCCCGATCAGTTCGCCCGCAAAGTGCTTTTTGCTCTCCACGGCCCGGTAGGTGTTCAGCTCCACGCGCACGCCCTGCGCGCGCTCAAAATCGCGCTCGGTCTTCAAGGGGCGATCCGCGCCCGGGGAAGAAACTTCCATATAATCGTAATCCACGCGCTCCACCAGCGGCAGTATGCGGCGGTGGAAAGTTTCCAGCTCGTCCACGGAAACGCCCTCGTCGGTATCGACAAAAAAGCGCAAAAAGCGGCCGGTCGGCTCCTTGACCAGCTCCACATCCACCAATTCAAGCTGTAATTCATCCGCGAGCTTTTGCGCGAGGCGCGCCGCATCCTTTACCGGCATCGTCTGTCTGCCAGGCAACCAAACCCCTCCATACCGAGTCCGTCATGGAAAAAGCCCCGGGCGGCCCGGGAGCATTTTCTACTTACACCATATTTTATTATACCACGCTTTGGCCCGCATTACAACCAATTTCCGGCACGCAAAGAAGACTTAATCTTCGCTCGCGCGCTAACTTTGCGTTGCTTTTCGCCTTGACAGCGGTAAAAAATGCGCGTATCATGAAAATATAACACGCGCGCGGCCCCGCGCCGCGGAAAGGGGAGGAAGATTATGAAACGACTGCTGGCCTGCCTTGCGGCGCTTGCGCTGACGCTGCTGCCCTGCGCGGCGATGGCGGAGGGATACGCCCTCTACGCCTCGGAACACGGCTATACCATCGCCCTGCCGGACGCAAAGTGGTTCCGCCTCGATGGGCAGACCTACGCCCAGTATCAGGCGACGCACGGCGAGATCTTTGCCGAAATGACCATCCGCGACGCCGACACCGCCCAGAGCTATGCCGACAAGGGCACGGAGTGCTTCTTCGCGCCGGACGATCCCGGGCTGTCCATCGTCGCGCAACACAGCGGTTTGACCATGGACGACGAGACCCTGCGCCAGACGCTCGACGGCCTGCGGGCGCTCTACGAGGGCGTCATGGAGGCGGAGGCGTTTGCCGAGGTGGACGAGACCATCGGCGGCGCGCGCTTTGAGGGCATCGTCTACACCATCGAGGGCGAGACCAAGGCGCAGCTCTACGTGCGCGGCGCGGATGGTTACAGCATCCTCACCTATACGGGCTTTGACTGGGAGAGCGTGCAGGCCATGCTCGCCGCCTCCACATTCGCCTGAGCCGCCGTCCGCGCCCCTTCGCCCGGCTCCGCGCCGGGCGTTCTTTGTTCCGCGGCACAAAAAGCGGCGCGGCGGCGCGAAGGGCGTTGCAGCGGCGGGCGCGCCGTGGTATAGTGTTGTCCAAGGGGCGCGAAGCGCCCGGCCGCCGCGCGGCGGAAAGGAGAAGAACATGACGCTGAAAGAGGAATTGCGCGCCATCGCCAAAGAGGTCATCGCCGCTTCGCTGCCGGACGAGGCCGTGCGCCGCGCGCTCGCCGCCCTCCCCGCCGCGCGCGGGAAGACGGTGGTCGTCTCGGTCGGCAAGGCCGGCTGGCAGATGGCGAAAGCCGCCGCCGCCCTGCTCGACGGCGCGTTCGACGCGGGCTTTGTCATCACCAAATACGGCCATTCCCGGGGCGAGATCGAAGGCTTTCGCGTTTTCGAGGCCGGCCATCCGCAGATGGACGAAAACAGCGTGCGGGCGACGCAGGCCGTGCTGGACGCCGTTTCCGGCCTCGCGGCGGACGACCGCGTGCTTTTGCTGCTCTCCGGCGGCGGCTCGGCGCTGCTGGAAAAGCCGCTCATCCCCCTTGCCGAGCTGCGGGAGATCAACGCGCAGCTACTCGCCTGCGGCGCGGACATCGTGGAGATCAACACCGTGCGCAAGCGCCTCTCCGCCGTCAAGGGCGGCAAGTTCGCGCGCCTCTGCGCCCCGGCGCGCGTGTTTTCCATCATCCTTTCGGATGTGATCGGCGACCGCGCGGACATGATCGCCTCCGGCCCCGCCTGCCCGGATGCGAGCACCGCGCGGGAGGCGATGGAGATCGTCTCCCGATACGGCCTGCGCCTCAGCCCCGAGGCGCTCTTGCTGATGCGCGCCGAGCCGGTGACGCGCCTTGACAACGCCCGCGCGCTGGTGACGGGCGGCGTGGGGCAGCTCTGCCGCGCGGCGGTGGAGGCCTGCGTGCGGCGCGGCTACGAGGCCGAACTGCTCACGGACCGCCTCTGCTGCGAGGCGCGCGAGGCCGGCGCTTTCCTCGGCTGCGTCGCCGCCGCCCACGCGCGCGACGGCCGCAGGCTGGCCTACGTCGCCGGCGGGGAAACGGTGGTACACCTGCGGGGCGCGGGCAAGGGCGGCCGCAATCAGGAACTGGCGCTGGCCGCCGCGCAGCAGATCGCCGGCATCGGCAACGCGGCGGTGCTCGCCCTCGGCTCGGACGGCACCGACGGCCCGACCGACGCCGCCGGCGGCGTGGT
>DVGE01000225.1 GCA_018712885.1 Candidatus Pullichristensenella stercoripullorum
TCCGCGCGGTCGGTGCGGACGGTGAAGTCGCCGTTTTGATCGACGATGAGCATGTTGCGCGTGGTCTCGCGCGTGCGGTAGAGCACGCCGTCGCGGATGATGACGCCGTATTCATGGGCGTTGTAGTTGTCGGCATTGACGGCAAACACCGCGCCGGCCTTTCGCGCCATGCTGGAGAGCGGCTCATCGCGCCCGCCGTAGGCGTCGCCGGCGAACCAGGTGCCGAACTGGGACGCGCTTTGCAGCTGCACGTCGGCGACGAAGTAGGTGGTGCCGTTCTCCTCGACGCGGTCGATGTGGATATAGCGCGTGGCGTCCTCATACTGATAGTCGTACTCGGAAACACAGGGCTCATCCCACGGCCTCTGCGTGGGCACGGGCGTCGGCGTGGCGGGAGCGGCGACGGGCGTCTCCGTCGCGGCGGGTCGCGTTTCGACCGCGGCGACAGGCTGCGCCGTGGACGGCGTTTCGACGGTGGCGGCGGACGGCGTCTGCGCCGGAGCCATTGCCTCTATCGACGGGTCGGCGGGCGCTTTGCCGCCGCATCGGGAGCAGAACACGATCACGAGCGCGATGACCACGATGGCCGACGCGATCAGCAGCGCGATCCCGATCCGCCTCTGCCGCCTTTTTCTGTATCTCTTTTGCATGATCTCACCTTGACAAATAACGGCTGCGCATGAAAATATATCGGTCTCCACGTCAACGAACGCGGAAGAAGAGGTATATTTTACCGTTGTATCCAAACCGTATATTCGACACATTTTCCCTTTTTCCTCTGTTTTCCCCGCGCATGACGATGATTTTTACAGTTACATCGGCACGGCGCCATGTAGCGTATTGCAGTCCGGCCGTGCGCGTGCTATACTGCGTATGGAGCCTGTCTCCATGGGAGGTCGCGCGATGGAACAGCAGACGTTTTTTGCGCAGGACGCCGCCGCGCCTTTGGCGGCGAGGCTGCGGCCGCAGACATTGGAAGAGATCGTCGGGCAGCGGCATCTGCTCGGCGAGGGCAAGGTGCTGCGCCGGCTCATCGAGGACGATCACATCTCCTCGATGATCTTCTGGGGGCCGCCGGGCGTGGGCAAGACGACGCTGGCGCGGGTGATCGCCAACCGCACCAAAGCGGCGTTCATCGACTTTTCCGCCGTCACCAGCGGCATCCGGGAGATCCGCGCCGTAATGGAAAAGGCGGAGAGCAACCGCCGCTTTGGGGAGCGCACCATCGTCTTTGTCGACGAGATCCACCGCTTCAACAAGGCGCAGCAGGACGCTTTTCTGCCCTTTGTTGAGAAAGGCAGCATCATCCTCATCGGCGCGACCACGGAAAACCCCTCCTTTGAGGTCAACGGCGCGCTGCTCTCGCGCTGCAAGGTGTTCGTGCTGCAAAGCCTGAAGGCGGAAGACCTCGTTTTACTGCTTCAGCGGGCGCTGACGGACGCGCGCGGCTTTGGCGGCACGCGGGTCAACATTGAGCCGGAGATGCTCACGGCCATCGCCGCCTTTGCCAACGGCGACGCGCGCAGCGCCCTTTCGGCGCTGGAAATGGTGGTGCTCAACGGCGAGGTGGACGAAAACGGCGTCACCGTGACCAAAGAGACGCTGGAACAGTGCACCTCCAAAAAGTCCCTGCTCTACGACAAGCAGGGCGAGGAACACTACAACCTCATCTCCGCGCTGCACAAGTCCATGCGCAATTCCGACCCGGACGCGGCGGTATACTGGCTGGCGCGCATTCTGGAGGCCGGCGAGGACCCGCTCTACATTGCCCGCCGCGTGACGCGCTTTGCCAGCGAGGACGTGGGGCTTGCCGACCCGCGGGCGCTGGAGATCGCCGTGGCCGCCTATCAGGCCTGCCACTTCATCGGCATGCCGGAGTGTACGGTGCATCTGACCGAGGCGGTGGTCTACCTCGCCCTCGCGCCCAAGTCCAACGCCCTGTACGAGGCCTACGGCCGCGCGCGGGAGGACGCGCTTTCGCAGCTGGCCGAGCCGGTGCCGCTGGTCATCCGCAACGCGCCGACGAAGCTCATGCGCGAACTGGACTACGGCAAGGGCTACCAATACGCGCACGACGCGGAGGAAAAGCTGACGAACATGCAGTGCCTGCCCGACTCGCTGCTGGGGCGCGAATACTACCGTCCCACGGAGCAGGGCGTGGAGGGCAAGTTCAAGGCAAGGCTTCAGCAGATCAAGGCGTGGAAAGCGGAACACGCGCAGAAGTGAGACGAAAAAGCGCCGGGGCGCAGGGCTCCGGCGCTTTATTTGCAAGGACGGACTGTTTCGTTTGCGGCGCGATTCCATTCACAAATGGCTTTTCGCAGGGAACCGCTTGCATCGTCTTCGACGATCTCATAGTGGCCATACGCCTCCTTGGCGCCATTCGGTTTTGGCGCTTTTGGGTGGTAAAGATAGTCCTCGCCGCTGTCATCGACGATGCGCAAACCGCCCGTGATTTCATCGACTTCCAGCACTTCGTAGACCTTCCCGTCGGTCATGCTGTCCACGCCGTAGCTCTTGCCCACATAGCGGACGTTCATCGCTTTGACCTCCTCTCTGAACAGCACAGAGCGTCCCCGCGTTCGGAGGCGCTCTGTGTGCGTTTCTCAGCCACGCAACTTTTGGGCAAAGTCCGCCATGGCTTCGGATATCTTGATCTGCTACGGGCAGACGGCCTCGCAGCTGCGGCAGCCGAGGCAGGCGCCGGGCAGCTTGTCCTCGGGCACGGCGGCGAGGGCCATGGGGGCGATGAAGCCGCCGCCGGTGAAGCAGTGTTCGTTGTAAAGTTCCAACAGGCGCGGTATGTCCAGACCCTGCGGACAGTGGCTGACGCAGTAGTGGCAGGCCGTGCAGGGCAGGGCGATCTTCCGCGTCATTTCCTTGGCGACGGCGAGCAACGCTTCCATCTCCGCATTGGTGAGGGGCTTGTCTTCCTCAAAGGTGGCGATGTTGGCCTTGAGCTGTTCCATATTGGACATGCCTGAGAGCGTGACGGCCACCGTAGGCAGGCTCTGCAAAAAGCGGAACGCCCAGGCGGGGATGCTCTCCTGCGGGCGCAGGGCCTTGAGGCGCGCTTCGTAGGTCGGTTCGAGGCGGGCGAGCTTGCCGCCGCGCAGCGGCTCCATCACCCACACGGGGATGTTGTGTTCCTTGAGCAGCTCGACCTTGGCCTTCGCGTCCTGAAAGTCCCAGTCCAGATAGTTGATCTGCAGCTGGCAGAACTCCATGTCGTTTCCATAGGCGTCGAGGAAACGCTTCAGCACCGGGTAGGCGCCGTGGGCGGAAAAGCCCAGGTGACGGATGCGGCCCGCGGCTTTCTGCTGCATCAGATATTCGTGGATGCCGTATTTGGGGTCGAGGTAGGCGTCGATGTTCATCTCGCAGACGTTGTGGAAGAGGTAGAAGTCGAAATAGTCGACGCGGCACTTTTCCAGCTGCTTTTCGAAGATGGCTTCCACCTTGTCCATGTTGGCAAGGTCGTAGCCGGGGAACTTGGTGGCGAGGAAAAACGACTCGCGGGGATAGCGCGCAAGCGCCTTGCCCATCACCAGCTCGGAATTGCCGTCGTGGTAGCCCCAGGCGGTGTCGTAGTAGTTGACGCCATGGGCCATGGCATAGTCCACCATGGCAAGCGCCGCCGCCTCGTCGATCTGCGCGTCGTTTCCGTCCACCACGGGCAGGCGCATGCTGCCAAAGCCGAGGGCGGAGAGCTTCATATCCTGAAAGTCCCTGTAGATCATGGAAATACCTCCCTGTTTGCAGCCTACAAAGCTAAGTATACGCGCGGAAATTTGTAAATGCAAATACTTATATCCTATACCTTTCCATAAGCAAAACGCATGTCACGCGCGCTCGAAGCGCACACCGCCCGGGCGCGGACGCACGCCGAAGGCCGTTTCCACACAGCCCGAGGCGAGCAGCGCGGCGGCGGGCCCGTCGTAGAGCGGCGCGCCCTCGTGCAAAAGCAGCGCGCGGTCGCCCGCTTCGCAGGCCAGCGCCAGATCGTGCACGACCATCACCACGCACTTGCCCGCGCCGCGCAGCGCATGCAGAAGTTCCAGCAGTTCCAGCTGGTGGCGCACGTCCAGATAGGTCATCGGCTCGTCGAGCAGCAGGTTTTGCGCGCCCTGGGCGATGAGCATGGCCAGATACGCCTTCTGCCGCTGGCCGCCGGAGAGCGTGCGCAGTTCGCGCGCGGCGCAGTCCAGCATGCCGGTTTTGCGCAGGGCGCTTTCCACAGCTTCCTCGTCGGCGGGGCGCAGGCGGTGCGAAAGGCCGAGGTAGGCAAAGCGGCCGTGACTGACCAGCGAGCGCACCGTGATGGCGGGCAGGGGCCGGCTCTGCGGCAAAAAGGCCAGCGCGCGGGCAAAGGCGCGGGCGTCGTAAGCGGAGGCGGAGCGTCCATCCACCGCGATCTCCCCCGCCTCCGGCCTGAGAAGGCGCGCGCAGAGTTTTAAGCAGGTGGACTTGCCCGAACCGTTGGGGCCGACCACGCAGGTCAGTTTTCCATCTTCAAAGGCGCAGGAAAGGCCGTTGAACAGCGGCGTTTCGCCGTAGTCGAAGGACACGTTTTTCAGCTCGATCATCCGCGTCCCCCCTTTCGCTGATGAAGAAGCAGCCAGAGGAAGAACGGGCCGCCAAGGAGCGCCAGAAGGATGCCCACGGGCACTTCGTAAGGCGCGAAAACCGTGCGGGCGATGGTATCGCAGATGAGCACGAACAGCGCCCCGCCCAGCATGGAAAGCGGCAAAAGGGTGCGGTTCTCCCCGCCCACGAGACGGCGCAGGGCGTGCGGCACGATGAGGCCGACGAAACCTAGAAGTCCGGAAAAGCTGATGGCCGCGCCCGCCAGCACCGAGGCGAGCACGAGCTGCCCCACGCGCGTTCGCCGCACGCGCAGGCCGACGGACTGGGCCACCTCGTCGCCCAGCCCCAGTACGTCGAGGCGGTCCGCCGTCAAAAGCGCCAGCAGCAGCGCGGGGAGTATATAGGCCGCCGCCGTGTAGACGCGCGTGGCGGAAACGCCGGAAAAGCCGCCGACCATGAAGGCGCTCATGCCCAGCGTGGCCTCAGGTTCCAAAGTGGTAATGAGATCTGTGCCCGCGGAGAGGATGGCGTTGACCGCCACGCCCGCCAGCACCACCGTCAGCCGCGAAGCCCCCATGCGCCCGGCCAGCAGGAGGATGAGCAGCGCAGCCGCCAGCGCGCCCAGGAACGCCGCCACGGGCAGAAGCCCCGCCGCGCCGGGGAAAAAGCAGGCGAACAACAGCGCGGCAAAGCCCGCCCCGGCGTTGACGCCGACGATGTTGGGGCTGGCCAGCGGGTTGAGCAGCACGCCCTGCAATATGACGCCGGACACGGCCAGCGCCGCCCCGGAGAGCATGGCCGCCAGCGTGCGCGGCAAGCGGATGTAGAGGAGGATGCGGGCGGCGGGAGAATCCGCGCCTTCGCGCACGGCTTCCAGCAGCTCGCGCGGCGAAAGACCGCTCGCGCCGAGGCACATCGAGGCGGCGCCTGCGGCGAGGAGCAGCAAAAACAGTATGACGGCGCACAGGCGCGCTTTACGCTTCAAAGAGGAGTTCATAGAGGAAGGCATAGCTCTCCGCCCAACGCGCGTTGGGCTTGTAGTGGAACAAATCGCGCGGCAGCACGTAGACGCGGCCCTCCTGCACGGCGGTCAGGCCCTGCCAGGCGGGGTTCTGCCCCAGCGTTTCTTCCACGACGGCCAGCGCCGCTTCCTCATCGCCGCCCATGACGCTGATAAAGATGCAGTCCGGGTCTTCGACGACGATGGCCTCCAGCGTCAGTTCTTCGAGCAGGGACGGCTGTCTGGCGGCGATGTTGACGCAGCCAAGGTCTTCGAGCATCGCGCCGGCGAGGTTATCCTCCGCCTTGGCCTTGACGCCCGTGGAGTAGGCGCGCAAAAGCAGCACCGTGGGCGCGCTTTGCGCCTGGGCGCTGGCGACGGTCTCCCCGATGGCCGCCTCCAGCGGCGGAATGACGGCCTCGTAAAGGTCGCGCCGCCCGGTGAGGGCGGTGAACACATCCATCATCCGCGCGTAGTCCTGCCAGGTATCGACGCGGAAGGCGGCGCAGGGCACGCCCGCCGCTTCCAGCACTTCCGCGGCGCTCACCTGCGGGGCGATGTCCATGGAGAGGATGACCAGATCGGGGTCGAGGGCGAGGATGATCTCCAGGTTCGGCTCCTTGGTGGTGCCGATGATCTGCGCCGTCCCCAAGTCCATGCCGCGCTCGCTGACGGCGTCCTCGGTCGCCCCGACCAGCGTGCCGCCCGCCTGTGCCCACGCCTCGGCATAGGAGCCGTAGAGACTGACCACGCGCTGCGGGGCGGCTGCGGGGATGGCCGCGCCCCGGTCATCGACGAGCGCCGCCCCCTCCGCCCCCGCAAAGAAAGGCAGAAGGAGCAGCGCAATGAAAAGCAGGCAAAGGCGCTTTCTCATGCCTGGCGCTCCTTGAGGGGCGCGGCGAGGATGGCGTCCTTGCGCAAAAGCAGATCGTCGGTGGCGATGGCGGCTTCAAAAGCCTCCACGCCCACGCGGTCGATGGCCGCGCCGAGGCGCTCTTTCACAAAGGCGTTCTCGCGGAACCAGAGGATGGTCTTTTCCACCAGCGCGTCCAGCTCCCCGCGCTTGTAGTAACGGCTCAGGCGCGTGCCCATGCGGGTGTGCTTGCCCCAGGTGCCGCCGACGAAGACGGCGAACACGCTCTCGTCCACCGCCGGAGTGACGCCGAAGGGGCACTTTTCGATGCAGACGCCGCAATCGTTGCACAGCGCTTTGTCGACCTGCGCCTTGCCGTCGACGACCTTGACGGCGCGCATCGGGCAGCGCTCGGCGACGAGGCACTTTTTGCAGCCGCGGCACTTTTCCAGATCGTAGACGGGAAGGCGGTGCGCCTCGATGCCGAAATCGTTGAGGGAGGGCTTCATGCAGCTGTTCGGGCAGCCGCCCACGGCGATCTTGAACTTGTGCGGCAGGGCGACGTTGCCCCAGCCGGTGTAGAACTTGTCGAACAATTCGGCGCAGATGGCCTGCGTGTCGGCGTTGCCATAAACGCAGGTGGTGCCCTTGCAGGCCGTGAGGGGACGGACCTTCGCGCCGGTGCCGCCGATGACGAGGCCGGCGTCCACGGCGAACTGGCGGACGGCCTCCACGTCCTCCAGATGGATGCCGGGCATCTCCACCTGCAGGCGCGAGGTGATGGCCACGTGCCCGTCGCCGTACTTTTCGGCGCACTCGGCGAGGCTCTTGAGCTGCTGGGCGGTCAGGGTGCCGTTTTTGTTGACGGCGCGGGCGGAAAAGGTGTCCGTGCCGCGGTTGTGCAGAAAGCCGAGGGCCTTTACGCGCATGATCTCCTGCGGGGTGGGTGTGGCCATATGTATCATTCTCCTTTGTATCGCGGTCAAGGGGGCCGCTTCTGTTCCTATTTTATCATATCTTTATGCCGCTTGACAAGTGAGCCCGGCGCAAAAGGCGCCCGCTCCGCGCCATCTGTCGGCAAAGCGGGCGGACATGCCGAGAAAACCACCCGCGTTGCCAAAAATAAAGACCGCCCCGTGCGTTTGCTATCGTCACAGGGCGGCTTTCACGCTCGCGCGCTTTATCGGCGTTCTGAGCGCCCTCGCGCGATCCAGACGCGCGCCTCAGCTCATCATTGCCATGATCTCCTCCTGGCTGAGGTCGGGCTGGAGGGCGCGGTTGACGGCGGTGGCGATGACGCCCGCCGTGTCGGAGATGATCTCGTCGATCTCCCGCGGCGTGACCACCATCTCGCCCTGCGCCCCCGTGAGCAATTCCTGTTCGACGCGATCCAGATCGTCCTCGGCCGTATCCGGGGAGAGCGTTTCCATGGCGTCGCGCGTCAGTGTCGCCGCGTAGATGACCGTGGGCATGCCCACCGCGATCACCGGCACGCCTAACGTTTCCCGCGTCAGACTGCGGCGGTGGTTGCCTACGCCGGAGCCAGGCTGTATGCCGGTATCGGTGAGCTGTATGGCCGTGCCGATGCGCCCGGCGGCGCGAGCGGCGAGACTGTCGACACAGAGGATGGCGCGTGGGCGCACCTTAGCGACGAGGGCTTCGACCATCTCCATGGTCTCGATGCCGGTGACGCCCAACACGCCTGGAGCCAGGGCGCAGACGCTGCGCATGCGCTCGTCGGCGAAACCGGGCAATTGCTCGAACATGTGGCGCGTGACCAGCGTGCGGTCAATGGTCTGCGGGCCGAGCGAGTCCGGCGTGATGCGTCGATTGCCCAGCCCGATCACCAGAACGGGCGCTTCTCCTTCCCCGGGCAGCATGCGCGCCATTTCCTCGCCGAGCAGATTGGCCATGGCCAGACGCGCGTCGAGATCGCGCTGGCGAATGGCGGGACATTCCAGCGTCATGTAGACGCCCACGGCCTTGCCCAAGGCGCGTGAGGCTTCCTCTGTTTCCACGACGACCTCCGTCAGGCTGACGCCCATCTCCTCCCAGTGGTTCACATGGACGCCCGGCATGCCCTCCCCGCCGTGTCCAAAGGATTCCATCGCCAGGTCTGTGCGGATCTGCCGCATCGAAAACACCCCGTTTGCTGCGGATTTTGGCATTAGTTTACCCAAGTTTTTCATCAAAATGTATGAATCCCCTTGCTTTTTTGCCCGCCCCGTGCTAAAATAGATGATGCTGATTTTCCCGGGGGAGGTGAACACTTTGCCGAATATCAAGTCCGCCATGAAGCGCGTGAAGGTCAACGAGAAAAAGAACCTGCGCAATCGCATGATCAAGTCCGCGATGAAGACCCAGGTCAAAAAGTTCGAGACCGCCCTTTCCGCTGGCGAGGTCGATGGCAAGCTGCTCAGCGCGACGCAGGGCGCGATTGACAAGGCTGTCACGAAGGGCGTTATCCATAAGAACGCTGCCAATCG
>DVGE01000018.1 GCA_018712885.1 Candidatus Pullichristensenella stercoripullorum
CCCACGGCGATGAGGGCGAGGGCGAGGGCAGCGAAGATCCAGCCCTCCACGCCGGCGCGGTAGTGGTCGATGAGCGTGACGGTGAGGCCGTTCGCGCCCATCTGCACCATGCCGTAGGCCGTGTCGCCGGCCTCAAAGAGCTTGTCCTTGTCCAGCGCCGAGTTCTGGTAGTTGTGGGCCACGGTGCTCTCGCCGGCGTATTCGCCAGTTAGCACGGTCACTTCGCAGTTCTGCGAGCCGGAATAGACGATGCCCAGCGGATAGAGTTGGGAGTTGTCCACGCTCTCGATGCGCACCTTCTCGCGGGGGATGGTCGAGGAGGGGTTGGTGAACGCCTCGGGGATGAGGCACAACAGGCCGCAGACGACCAGCATCACCAGAGAAAAGATCAGGTTGGACCGGGATTTTTTGCCGAGTTTTTTCATATGGACCTCCGTTGCTCACGCGCCGCCGCCTGCGGCAGTATATGGGGATATATCGCCATAAAAATGGCTGGCATGGCGATCAGAAAGGGCGTCTGCGCCACTTCCGGCCATTTTTGCGCGGCAAGACGCATTTCTCCCGCCCCGCGCATGGAAAGCGGGCTGCCCGCTGGGGCAGCCCGCGAAGCGGTTTTTACATCTTACGCATCCGCCTGAAGGCCCATGGCCGCCATGGTCTTGGTGAAGATGTCAGTGTTGTCGTAGAGGCCGGCGAAGTTGTCGGCGCCCACGCCCATCGCGTACACGGGGATCTGGAGGCCGGTGTGCGCGTAGGAGGTGAAGGACAGGCCCGCCTTGTTGTTGATGATGTGGCAGACCGCCATGGACAGGGGCTCGTAGCCGCCGTACAGGAGGGCTTCCTCATCGCCCAGCACGCGCTCTTCCGCAGGCAGCATGCTCAGCTCGAAGGCAGCCTGCAGGCTCTCGATCTCGGCTTCGGTGAGGGTGAGATCCTGGCCCTCTTCGGTGGTCAGGCCGTAGTAGGTCTCGATCTCGGCCAGGGCGTCTTCGAAGGTGGCGTCATTCTCGCGCATCTCGGTGATGACATCGTCGAACTGCACCCAAGAGATGGTCTGGTTCTCGAGGTAGTTGAAGTGGGTGTCGTAAGCGGTGGTGGCGAAGCCGATGGTCATGCCGCCGGTCTCGTGGTCAGCGGTGACGATGATGAGGGTCTCATCCGGATGCTCGGCGGCGAAGTCGATGGCCACCTGCACGGCGTCGGAGAGGGCGATGGTGTCCATGATGCTGGTCTTGGCGTCGTTGGCGTGGCAGCTCCAGTCGATCTTGCCGCCCTCAGTCATGAGGAAGAAGCCTTCTTCGTCGTTGTCCAGCACGGTGATGCCAGCCTTGACCATGTCGGCCAGGGACATGCTCTCTTCGCCTTCAGCGGTGCGGCGGATGCGGTCGATCTCGTACAGCATCGCGGAATCCTCGGCGATGGTGGGGTTGATGGCCAGCGTGCGGCCGCTCTCGCTGCTCAGCGCAGCGTATTCCTCAGCGGTATCCACCACGGTGAAGCCATTCTCCTCGGCCAGGGTCAGCAGGTTGTCCTGCGTGCCGTCGCCGTCGGGCTGGAGGAACGTGCCGCCGCCCAGGAAGTCCAGCGTGGTGCCGGTCACGCCCTGCAGGGCGATGTTGTAGTACTCGTTGCGGCTCTCGCTCTTGGCGTAGTAGGCCGCGGGGGTAGCGTGGTCAAGAGACACGCTGGAGATGACGCCGACCTTCTTGCCGGCTTCCTTGGTATACTCGGTGATGAGCTTGAAGGACTCGGTCAGGTCAACGTTGTAGTTCAGGACGCCGGAAAGGGTCTTGTTGCCGGACGCCATGGAGGTGGCGGTGGAAGCGGAGTCCGGGCAGAAGGAGGAAGCGTCGTAGGTGGTCATCAGGCCGACGTTCTCAAAGCCGGTGAAGGAGAGGGCCGCGGGAACGGGCAGCTCGGAATCGGGGTTCTGCAGCGCGCCCAGGTAGTACTGGGTGGCGGTCACCTGGGGGTTGCCCATGCCGTCGCCGATGAACATGAACACGTACTTCGGCGCAGCGGGAGCGGCTTCCTCAGCCATCGCGGGCACGGCGCAGACAAACAGCGCCAGCACCAGAAGGGCAGCAAACAGTCTCTTCATTTTGTACACCTCTTCTTTCATTTGGGTCCGGAAAGAGGATACCAGAGGACCGTAAGGGCTGAATCTGGAAAATTTCTAGGAAGGGTAAAGATTTGCACAGGATAACTTTGTAATTGTCAGAGGC
Organism: Candidatus Pullichristensenella stercoripullorum; assembly: GCA_018712885.1. Classification (GTDB taxonomy): domain Bacteria; phylum Bacillota; class Clostridia; order Christensenellales; family Aristaeellaceae; genus Pullichristensenella; species Pullichristensenella stercoripullorum. The sequence continues at coordinate 2,226 of DVGE01000018.1, forward strand.
GTGTAATGTCGGCGGCGGCAAAGGCGGCGCTTTTTTTCGCGCGCCCAGTTGAATTTTTATGCCTGTACGTGGTACAATATAATAGAAGCAGTATGCGAAGACCGGGGGTGAAAAAGCAGTCGGCATGAAAAACAACGAGAATTGGGCGCTGATGATGAAGGCCAGCAAGCAGTACTACCAGCTTGGCCTTTCTCAGGACGAGATCGCCAAGAATCTTTACATATCGAAATCGACGGTCTCCCGCCTCATCAAAAAATCCGTGGAGCTGGGGTATGTGGAATTCAAGATCCACAGCTTCGGCGAGACCGACGAGGCCCTGCAGCGCGAATTGGAGGATGAGTTCGGCGTCCGCTGCGTGGTGCTGCCCACGCTCATCGACGCTTACAGCGTGCGCCTCAACGATATCTGCGCCTACGCCGCGGGCGAGGTGTTTGACGGTATCGAAGACGGCGAGACCATCGCCTTCCCCTGGGGAAAGACCATCGAATACCTGGCCGCCAACGTCACCGAGCCCATCGAGCGCTTCAAGGAACTGAAGATCTGCATGCTCAACGGCTTCCTCAACGGCTCCATCCACGCCATGCGCGCCATCCACATCGTGGAAAAGCTCTCCACCATGCTCAACGCCAAGGGCTACGTCATGCCCTGCCCGCTGCTGGTGCAGAGCGCGGAGATGAAGAAGATGCTGCTGGATCTCCCCAGCATCCGGGCGATCTACGAAATGGCGGAGAACGCGGAAACGGCGATCATCTCCGTCGGGCCCTTCGATATGCAGCACACCTACCTTACGGAGCTGGGCGCGGACGTGGTCGAGCACCTGCGCCAGTTCGACGGCGCGGGCAACCTGGCCGGCCGCACCTACGATATAAACGGCCGCGAATTTGAGACCGACCTCACCCCGCGGCTGATGAGCATACCGCTCGAAGAACTGGCGCGCAAGCGGCTGCGCGTCTGCATCGCCGTGGGCGAGCACAAGGCGCGCGCCATCGTCGGCATGATGCGCGGCGGGATCATCAACCGCCTTTACACGGACGCCAACACCGCGCGGGCCATCCTCCGCATCCAGGCGGGGCTCGGCGCGGCAAAGTGAGCGCCCGCCGCGAGACCCGAAAGGAAAAAACTGCCCTGACCCATCGGTCAGCGGCAGTTTTTGTTTCCGCGCAAACCGCCCCTGCTTCCCCGCAGGGGCGGTCGGAGCGCGCGTGGCTCACTTCATGGCGATGGCCGCGCGCACTTTTTCCACGATGTCGGCCGCGGTCAGGTGCAGGGCGCTTTGCAGGTAGTCGAGCTTGCCGACCTCGCCGAAGCGGTCGTCCACGCCCACGCGCAGCACGGGGCAGGGGTGCGCGGCGCACACGCAGTCGGCCACGGCGCTGCCCAGGCCGTTGATGGTGAAGGCATTCTCGGCGGTGACGCAGCAGCCCGTGCGCGCCACGCTTTCCAGCACGGCCTGCGTGTCCAGCGGCTTGAGCGTGTGGATGTTGACCACTTCCACGTCGACGCCCTCGCCCGCCAGCGTCTCGGCGGCGTCGAGCGCTTCCTTGACCATGATGCCGGTGGCGAACACGGTGGCGTCGCGGCCCTTCTTCAGCGTATACGCCTTGCCGAGGGTGAATTCGGCGCTCTCGTCGAACACCTTCCAGGGCGCCTTGCGGAACAGGCGCATGTACACGGGCCCCTCGTGATCGACGATCTGCCCGAAGAGCTTGCGCAGCTGCACGCTGTCCACCGGCTCGCACACCACCATGCCGGGTATGTTGCGCATGATGGCCATGTCCTCAAAGCTCATGTGCGTGCCGCCGTTGAGTTCGGCGCATATGCCGGGGTCGCTGCCCACCATCTTCACGTTCATGCGCGCGTAGGCCACCGAGAGCGTCACCTGGTCGCAGCAGCGGCGGCTGGCGAAGGGGGTAAAGGTATGGGTAAAGGGGATCTTGCCCATCGCCGCCAGGCCCGCGGCCACGCCGATCATGTTGGCCTCGGCCACGCCCACGTCGATGGTGCGCTCGGGGAACAGCTTCTGGAAGCGCCCGGTGGACGAGGAGCCCATCAGGTCGGCCTCCACCACGCAGATGCGCTCGTCCGCGCGCCCGCGCTCGATCAGCGCGTCCGAGTACGCCAGCCGCATTTCGTTCGTTTCACGCATCCATTCCATCAGGCATCCCTCCCATCCAGCAGCGCCACAGCCTCCTGCCACATGTCCTCCGTAATGTTCTTGACCGAGTGGCTGGAGAGCTTGTTCTCGCAGAAGAAGCAGCCCTTGCCCTTGATCGTGTTGAGCAGGATCATCGACGGCCGGCCGGTGATGAGCCGCGCGCAGTCGATGGCGTGGGCGATCTGGGAAACGTCGTGTCCGTCCACGGACTGCACGTGCCAGCCGAAGGACTCCCACTTGTCCGCCAGCGGATAGAGGCCGTTGATGTCCTCGATATAGCCGTCGATCTGCATTTTGTTGTAGTCGGTGAAAGCGATCAGGTTGCCGAGGCGCTGCGAGGCGGCCAGCATCGCGGCCTCCCACACCTGTCCCTCCTGGCTCTCGCCGTCGCCGACGCAGGCGAAGATGGTGGAGGGCAGATGCTCCATGCGCGCGCCCAGCGCCATGCCCACGGCGCAGCTGAAGCCCTGCCCCAGGGAGCCGGTGGTCATGTCGATGCCCGGCGTGCGGTTCATGTCGCAGTGGCTGGGCAGGTCCGTGCCCGGGCGGTTGAGCGTTTGCAGTTTTTCGAGGGGGAAATAGCCGCGCAGGGCCAGCGTCGCGTACAGCGCCGGGCCGCCGTGCCCCTTGGAGAGCACGAAGCGGTCGCGCTCGGGCAGGCGCGGGTCTTGCGGGTCGATATGCATGGCATGGAAGTACAGCACGGCCAGCAGTTCGCACAGATCCACCGAGCCGCCGATGTGCCCGACGGACAGCCGGCCGATCTCCTCGATGGTCAGCTTGCGGATCTCGTTGGCCTTCGCTTCCAGCATCGTTTGAAGGGTCTGTTCCATAAGCGTTTTTTGACCTCCGTCACAGCCTGCGGTACACATCCCGCATGGCGTAGTAAGTGTCGTCAAAGCAGCGCAGCATCTTTTCGTAGACTTCGCGGTCCAGCTCGTCCGGCGGGCAGGCGTCCACGCTCCAGGAGAACTTTTTCACCTCGTCAAAGCTCTTGAGCGCCCCGCAGCCCACGCCGGCGAGCACCGCCGCGCCTACGGAAGTGGCCTCGTCGTAGTAATTGAGCGTGCGCAGACGCGCGTTGAGTATGTCGGCGAGTATCTTCAGGTTGACGCGCGAGCGCACCAGCCCGCCGATGGCCGCGATGTCGCGGATATCCGCCGAAGCGCGCATGATGTCGAGGATCAGGCGCATGTTGTAGCCGATGCCCTCCACCACGCTGCGCATCATGTCGTAGCGCGTGTGCTCCATTTTCAACCCGTAGAAGCCGCCCTTGGCGGTGGCGTCCCAGCGCGGACAGCGCTCGCCGCACAGGTAGGGCACGTAGTACAGGCCGTTGCAGCCGGGCTGCGCGCGCTCGATGGCTTCGTCGATGCGCTGGTAGACGTCGCCTCCCTCCCGCTCGGCCGCAAACTGCTCGGCGAGGGCGAGCGTCTCCTTCATCCAGCTGTAGGAGGTGCCCGCGCACTGCATCGTGCCGTTGGTGGAGATCAGGCCGGGCACGGCGTGCGCCCAGTTGACCAGCTTCATCTCCTCATCGAGTATCAGGTGGTCGGAGATGTGGGCGATCCACGCCGAGGTGCCCATGCAGCAATAGGTGTCGCCGTTTTGTATGCAGCCCGCGCCTAGCGCGCCGCAGCCGCCGTCGCCGGCGCCCATCACCACGCTGGTGCCCTTTTTCAGCCCGCATGCCTCGGCAGCGGCGGCGGTCACCTCGCCGACCACGCGCGTGCTCTCCACGGCCTCGGGAAACACCTCGCGCGGCACGTTCACCGCGTCGAGGATCGCGTCCGACCAGGTAAAGGTGTTCATGTCGAAGGCGTTGGTGCCGCCGGCGTCGGAATAGTCCGTGCAGAAGCGGCCGGTCAGCTTGAACACCATGTAGTCCTTGGCCTGGAGGATCTTGTGGGTGTTGCGGTAGACGTCCGGGCGTTCCTCGCGCAGCCACAAAAACTTTGCCAGCGCGTAGGAGGCGCCGGGGCGATGGCCGGCGATATGGAAGAATTCCCTGGCGCCGACGCGCTCGATGATGAAGCGCTCGGCATCCTGGGCGCGCATGTCCGCCCAGATGATGGAATCGGCCAGCGGCGTGCCCGACTTGTCCACGCACAGACAGCCCATCATCTGGCCGCTGAAGGCCACGGCGAGCACGTCCGCGGGATCGACGGCGGCGAGCAGGTCGCGGCTCGAATCGCACACGGCCTTCCACCAGTCCTCAGGGTCCTGTTCGGCCCAGTTGCCGTTGTAGTAGCGGGTGGGATAGGCGCGGGTAGAGCTGCGGATCAGTTCACCCTCGGTGGTGAACAGCGTCGCCTTGTTGCCGGAGGTGCCCAGGTCGTGGGCGAGCAGGTATTTTGGCATCCGATCATCTCCTTGCGAAAGTCCGGCGGGAAAAGTGGATAAACAAATCATCAGGGCCCTTCAGAATTTATCCAACATGTATATTTTATATTGCGCGTCGGCGGAAAGTCAACACCAGCGCGCGGATTCGCAATATAATTCGCCGCGCGCGCGGCGGCCTGCATCGAATTGCAACGTGCGCCGCCCGCGCCCGCCCGTCTTGACAGAGAGGGAAGATGGGATTAAGATATTTACAAAACGCGCCGGCGGCAGCTGCGCCGGCCGGAGGGAGGAATATCCATGCCCAGGCTCCAGATCGCCGTGGATACGTTCACCACGCAGCAGGCGCTGCTTCTTTCCGACGAGATATACGACGTCGTCGACCTGTTCGAGGTCGGCACGCCGATGATCCTGCGCGACGGCGTGCATCCCGTGCGCCAGCTCAAAGAGCGCCACCCGGAACTGAAAGTGCTGGCCGACACCAAGATCGTCGACGGCGGCAGCCTCGAGTGCGCGGACGCCTGCGCCGCGGGCGCGGACGTGGTCACCGTGCTGGCCATGGCCTGCGACAGCACCATTCGCGGCGTGGTGGAAACGGCGCACCGCTTTGGCCGCGAGGTGATGGCCGACCTTTTGCAGGTGACCGACATCGCCCGCCGCGCGCGGGAGCTGGTGGCCATGGGCGTCGATTATGTGTGCGTACATACGGCCGTGGACGCGCAGGGCGAGGGCAAGACGCCCCTGGGCGACCTGCGCGAGCTGGTGCGCGCCATCCCGCCGCGGCGCGCCGCCGCCGCCGGGGGCATCAATTTGCAGACGCTGGACGTCTATCTGGCGGAAAAGCCCGCCGTCATCATCATGGGCGGGGCGCTGTGCGGCGCGCCGGACGTGCGCGCGGCGGCGCTGGAGGCCAAGCGGCGCGTCGGCGAGGCGTAAAGGGGGATAAATATGGAAGCGACATTTCAGGCGCTGACGAAGGGAGCGCTCGGCGAGATCGGCGCCATACTCGCCGGCGTGGACGAAAAGGAGCTCGCGCGCCTGCTGGAGGCCATGGACGAGGCCGGCCGCATCTTCTTCGCCGGCGCGGGCCGCTCGCGGCTGATGGTCGCCTGCACAGCGATGCGCTTTATGCAGCTGGGCGCGGAGGCGTCTCTGGTGGGCGAAGTCACCGCCCCCGCCATCACCGGCCGCGACCTGCTGGTGGTCGTTTCCGGCAGCGGCGAAACGCCGAGCATGACGGCGATGGCGGCAAAGGCGCGCACGCACGGCGCGCGTGTGGCCGCCATTACGGGGGCGCGCGCGTCGTCGCTGGCAACGCTGGCGGACGTGGTCGTCGGCCTCGAAGCGCCCGCGCGCAGCTGCCAGATCGGGGCCGCCTCCTTTGAACAATCCATCCTCGTGCTGGGCGACGCGCTGGCGGCGCTCTTCGCGCGGCGGCGGGGCGTCGCCGACCCCGAGGGCACGATGCGCCGCCGCCACGCCAACCTCGAATGAGCGGCGGGGGAGGGGAGCGCGTGAAAAAAGCGGTCATGTACGGCAGCGGCAACATCGGCCGCGGCTTTATCGGCAGGCTGTTTTCCGATTCCGGCTACGAGGTCGTGTTTTTGTCGCGCCGCCTGACGGAGCTTTTGTCGCAGCGGGGCGGCTACACCGTCCGCTCGGTCGGCAACGAGGGCGCGACGGAAAAGCGCGTCGCCCCGGTGCGGGCGGTGGCGGCGGGCAGCGACGGGGCCGTGGCCGAGATCGCTTCCTGCGATGTCATGGCCACCGCCGTGGGCGTGCGCAACCTCGCCGACATCGCGCCCTGGATCGCCCGGGGCGTCGCCGCGCGCATGCGCGCCTCGGGCGGGCCTTTGGACATACTGCTCTGCGAAAACCTCATGGACGCCTCGGCCTTCATGCGCCGGGAGATCTATCGCTGCCTGGACGGCGCGCAAAGGGACTGGGCGGAGAAAAACCTCGGCCTGGTGGAAGTCTCCGTGGGCTGCATCGTGCCGCAGATGGACGCGGAAGCCGCGCGCCGCGACCCGTTGCTGGTCTGCGCCGAGCCGTTCGACATCCTGCCGGTGGACCGCGACGCCTTTCGCGGCCCCATCCCCGACATCCATGGCCTGATCCCCTTTTCACCCTTCGAATACTGCATCGACCGCAAGCTCTACGTCCACAACTGCGCCCACGCGGTGTGCGCCTATCTGGGCTATGTCCGCGGCCACGTCACCATCTGGGAGGCGATCACGGACGCGCGGGTCGAGCGCGACGTGCGCGCGGCGATGACCGCCGGGGCGACGGCGTTGGCGCGCAAGTTCCCCGGGCTCGGCTGGGAGAGCGTCGAGGAGAACGTCTCCGGCTTTCTTGAACGCCTGCACAACCGCGCGCTGGGCGACACCGTGGCCCGCGTCGGCGCCGACCCGCTGCGCAAGCTGCGCAGGGACGACCGCATCGTCGGCGCGGCGCTGTTCTGTCAGGAGCAGGGCGTCGACCCCGCGCCCATCCTCAAAGGGCTTTGCGCGGCGCTGCGCTTCGACGCATCGGGCGACGCTTCCGCAGCGCTTTTGCGGGAGGAATTGCGCGAGCGCGGGCTGGGATACGTCGTGGAAAGGCGCATGGGCGTGCGGCCGGAGGAAGCGTTGTATGGCAAGATCCTCGCCGCCTGCCGGGGCGTTTTGTAAAGTTGAGATAATTTTCACAAGCGAAACGGATTGAGAAATTTATTGCACGATATGGCGCAGACCTTGACTTTTCCAGATGAGCCGTTATAATTAAATTAAGCGTTTAACGGTATTGTAACTTGGCCGTCCGGGAGAAAGACGCGAAAGTGTTTCCTCCGTCAGGAAACGGCGTGTGAACTTGGTTAAAGTGCCCGTAAGATGAAAGCGAGGCATTTAACAAATTCAGAAGGAGGTACCCCAAATGAAAAAGATCCTTGCTCTTGTGTTGGTGGCTCTTATGGCGCTGGTCGCGATGCCGTTCGCGATGGCCGAGGGCGATGGCGAGCCCATCGAGATCGCGGTCGTCATCAAGGCGACGGACTCTGACTTCTGGCAGCAGCTGCTGGTCGGCGCGCTCAACTTCGATTTTGAGCACGACGATGTCAATGTGACCACCTATGGCCCGGTCTCTGAGGCGGACTACGTCGAGCAGGCCACCATCCTGGACGGCGTCGTCGTCACCCATCCCGACGGCATCGTGCTGGCCCCGACCCTCGTTGACAACTGCAACGCCGGCATCGAAGAGGCCGCTGCCCAGGGCATCCCGGTCGTCATCGCCGACAACACCCCCAGCACGGACGCTTATGTGACCGTCTACGCGACCGACGCTTATGCCGCCGGCGGCCAGATGGCTGAGCTGTTCCTGCAGGAGCTGGAGAATCGCGGCGTTGAGCCCGTTGGCGTCATCGGCCTGATTTCCGCCATGGCTGGCGCGGACACGCTGATCAAGCGCGAGAGCGGCTTCAAGGACTACATGGCCGAGAACGCTCCCGAGATCACCGTTCTGGAGCCCGTCTACGTCGACAACGACATCCCCAAGGCCCTGACCGCGGCTGAGAACATCTACACCGCGAACCAGGACAACCTGCTGGGCTACTTCGCCTCCAACAACTGCACCGGCGACGGCCTTGCGCAGTTCATGACCGAGAACAACCTGGGCGAGCGCCTGGTCGCTGTCGTGTTCGACTCTGACCCGGCCGAGATCACCGCCATCCGCGAAGGCCACATGCTCGGCACCGCCATCCAGAACCCCTACAACATGGGCTATCTGGGCTGCCAGGCCATCTATGACATCGCCACCGGCGCCAAGACCGCTGAGGACTTCGAGAAGTTCTACGACACCGGCGTCTCCATCGTGACCGGCGAGAACGTCGACGATGAGGAAATGGCTGGCGTCATCGATCCCTTCACCCTCAAGCTGTACGAATAATCGGGCGTTTGAGAGAAAGATCGGAAAGGCATTATTGCTAACTGAAAAGCATTATTGCTGACCTGAAGACCTAGGGTTAAGGCAGAATTTGTATGAGTTTAGCGATAATCTCAGATAAGTTCTGCCTTTTCTCAATACATGCAAGAAGGGAGCGGAGCTTTCATGGGGCCTAACCAGAAGGAACTGGCCAGAATGGAAAACATATCCATGGAATTTCCCGGCGTCAAAGCCCTGGATGGGGTTTCTTTCAACGTCCTTGAGGGAGAGATCCATGCTCTGGTCGGAGAAAACGGCGCCGGTAAGTCGACGCTGATCAAAGTCCTGATGGGCGTGTACACGCCGACGACGGGCACCCTGTACATCAACGGCAAGCAGGCCCGTTATCGCGGCCCGGCGGACGCCATCGCGCAGGGCCTGGGCGCCGTCTATCAGGATATCACCATGGCCGCGCATCTGACGGTGGGCGAGAACTTCTTCCTGGGCCATCTGCCCGTCAAGGGCGGCAAGGTGGATTGGAAGCGCATCTTCGCCGACAGCCAGGCGACGCTGGACGATCTGAAGATCAATATTGATTCGCGCACCCTCGTTCGCGACCTGACGATCGGCCAGCAGGAGATGGTCTCCATCGCCAAGATCATCCACCAGAAGGCGAACGTCATCGTCTTCGACGAACCGACGGCGCTTCTGACCAACGAAGAAGTCGAGATCCTCTTCAACCTCATCGGCGACCTGAAAAAGCGCGGCTTTGGCATCATTTACATCTCGCACCGCATGGAGGAGATCTTCCAGTTGTGCGACCGCGTGACCATCCTCAAAAACGGCGCCTATGTCGATACGCTGAACGTCAGCGAGACGAACGAGAAGGAACTGGTGAGCCTGATGGTCGGCCGTTCCGTCGAGGATATGTATGGAATCAAGCACGCGCAACGGGGAGATGTGAAGCTGGAAGTGCGCAATCTCACGGGAGCGCGGTTCAAGGATATATCCTTCCAGGTGCGCAAGGGCGAGATCTTCGGCATGTTCGGCTTGATCGGCGCGGGGCGCACGGAGATCTGCCGCGCCATCTTCGGCGCTGACAAGTATGAAAGCGGCGAAGTGCTGATCGACGGCAAGCCCGTGCACAACAGAAAGCCCCTCGACGGCATCCACAACTCCATCGCCTTCCTGACGGAGGATCGCCGCAAGGAGGGCCTGTGCGGGCAGTTGTCCGTAATGCGGAACATCAACCTGGCCTCCTATCCGCGCATCGCCAAAAACGGCGTCATCAACCTCAAGAAAGAGGCGCGGCGCGCGGAGCAGTACGTCGACAGTCTGTCGATCAAGACGCCGGACATCGAGTTCCGCGTGCGCAACCTCTCGGGCGGCAACCAGCAGAAGGTCGTCATCGGCCGTTGGATGTGCTGCGACAGCGACATCTTCATCTTCGACGAACCGACGGTCGGCGTAGACGTCGGCGCCAAGGTCGAGATCTATAAGCTCATCGAGGGCCTGATCGCCGATGGCAAGGCCGTCATCCTGATCTCCTCGTATCTGCCGGAAGTCATGGGCCTTTCCGACCGGCTGATGGTCATGTACGAGGGCAAGCAGACCGGTATCATCGAAAGAGACGAGTTCTATAACGCGGATGGCAAGCTGCGCGAGGACGTTGTCCTCGGTATGGCGGCCGGCATCAAGCAAGAATAGAGGAGGAAGTCAGCATGTCTAATTCGGCTAATACCGCCAAAACCGCCCGCAAGCCGCGGCGCTTGTTCGCGGGATATGGCGTCGTGTTCATGGTCCTCATCGCGGTCTTCGTGATCATGTCGATCGTCAACCGCAACTTCATGACCTACAGCAACATCTACAACCTGGCGCGCTCCACCGCCGTTTACGGCATCGTCGCGCTGGCGATGACCTTCGTCATCGTCACCGGCGGCATCGACCTTTCCGTCGGCACCCACGTCGGTCTGGCCGGCATGGTCGTCACGCTGCTCACCGTCTATGGCGGCTGGAACATCTTCCTGGCGATCTTCGTCGCCCTCCTCTCCTGTGCGGTCGCCGGCATCATCAACGGCGTGCTCATCCACGATGGCAAGCTGCCGCCCTTCATCGCCACCATGGGCATGATGACCATCGTCCGCGCCGTGATCCTGCTGATCTCGGACGCGCGCAACATCTCCGGCCTGGACAAGGCCTTCACGGACTTTGCCAAGTCCACCGTCGGCTTCCCCGGCGTCGACCAGTTCGGCAATCCCACCACGGTGGGCATCCCGGTCATGGCGCTGGTGTGGGTCATCCTCATCGTCATCTCCTGGCTGATGTTCCGCTACACCACCTTCGGCCGCAACGTCTTCGCCTGCGGTTCCAACGTGGACGCCGCCCGTCTTTCCGGTATCTCCGTTCGCAAGACGACCTACGGCGTGTACCTCCTCTCCGGCGTGTACTGCGGCATCGGCGGCATCCTGCTGACCTCCCGTATGGCCAGCGGCATCCCGACGCTGGGCGACGGCTATGAAATGGACGCCATCGCCGCTTCCGTCATCGGCGGCGCTTCCATGAGCGGCGGCGAAGGCTACATCGGCGGCACGGTGGTCGGCTCCATCCTCATCGCCACCATCGACAACGTCGGCACGCTGTTCGGCCTCAACTCCAACTATACGGACATCATCATCGGCGCGTTGATCGTCGCGTCCGTCCTCATCGACCGCTTCAAGAGGCGGTGACCCTGCTCGCGGCGTGAACGCGCCGCGCGGTGGACCATGGAGCGCTGGTGGAGCGTGGGAAGACCTGCCCCGCTCCGCCCGCGCTTGAAATATGTTCTGGCGCTTTCGTCGAAGGCGCAGAAAACGAGGTGAAACATCATGTTGATGGGCGGCATACTGCATCCCGGCCTGCTCAAACTCATGGGCGAGTGCGGCCACACCGATTGGCTGATGCTCTCCGACGCCGGCATGCCCATCCCCGTGGGCAAGGAAAGGATCGATCTGGCGATCCTCAACGACCTGCCGCGGCAGCTGACGATCCTCAAGGCTATCGCCAGCCAGCTCAAACTCGAGAAGATCTACATCGCCGAGGAGATCCAGAAGGTCAGCCCCGTCTACCTCAGCAAGATCCGCGCGTTCCTGGCCCAGCAGCCCATCCCGCTGGAGTTCGTGCCGCATGAGACGCTCAAGGCGATGTCGCAGGCGGCGCAGACGCGCGCCTGCATCCGCACCGGCGAGCGGACGAGCTATTCCACGATGATCCTCCAGGTGGGCGTTCCCTACGGCGGGGACGACGCCACGGATTTCAGCGTCGTCTGAGCGTGCGCGCGCGGACGTGACGGAAGGAGCATTGCCTGTGAAAACGACATATCTGAAGGCGAAATACCAGTTCAAGCAGTTCGACGTGGATATCCCGCAGATCGGCAAGGACGATGTGCTTTTGAAGGTCAAGGCCTGCGGCTTTTGCGGCCATGAAATGATCCTCGCGCGCTACGCGGCCGAGGATTGGACGCCCTTTGGCCACGAGATCTCCGGCGTGGTGGAAAAAGTGGGCGAGGCGGTGACCAACCTCAAAGTCGGCGACCGCGTGGTGGTGGAGACCTCCACGTTCGACCCCTGTTCCGCCGCGGCGCGCAACGGCCATCCCGAATTGGACGGCCTGGGCGAGCCCGACCTCATCAACTATATCGGCACCCGCGACGTGATGGGCTTTTCCGAGTACACCGCGGTGCCGGCGGCGCTGTGCGTCAAGTTTGACACCATGTCCTTCGAGGAAGGCGCGCTCATCGAGCCCTTCGGCGTGGCCATGGATCTTTTCAAGACCTCGCAGGTCGAATTGGGCGACGACGTGCTGGTCATCGGCCTGGGCGCCATCGGCCTGATGACGCTGCAGCTGGTCAAGCGCGCCGGCGCGCGCCATGTCTACGCGGCCGGCACCTCCCGTTCCCCGAAAAAGAACGAGCTGGCGCTGAAGCTGGGCGCGGACAAGGTGTTCCTTACCGACAAGGAAGACCTTAAATCCCTGAAATTCCCCCGCGGCGGCGTGGACAAGATACTCGTGACCGCGCCCCCGTCCGTGATCCCGGACGCCACCCACCTGATGAACCTGGGCGGCATACTCTCCTTCATCGGCATCGCCTACGGCGAGGCGGCCATGTTCACGCTCGATTCCAACGTGGTGCACCACAAGAAGATGCAGATCCGCGCCTCGGACGCCGTGCCGGCGCTCTACTTCCCCCTCTGCATCGACCTGGTGGAATCCGGGCAGATCGACTTAAAGTCCCTGATCTCCCACACCTTCCCGCTGGAGAACGCCATCGAGGGCCTGAAAGATTTCATCGACCACCCCGCCGACGGCGTCAAGGCGGTCATGGTCCAGCCCTGAACCGCGGGGAAGGCATTGAAGATAAGGAGTGAGACACTGTGAAGAAAAAGATCGTCGTGTTCGGCAGCTTCGTCGTCGACCTGATGGGCCGCGGCCCGCACCTGCCGGTGCCGGGCGAAACGGTCAAGAGCGGCTTCTTTAAAATGGGCGCCGGCGGCAAGGGCTTCAACCAGGGCGTGGCCGCGCACAAGTCCGGCGGCGACGTGACCATGGTCACGAAGCTGGGCAAGGACACATTCGCCAACATCGCCCTGGACACCATGAAGGAACTGGGCATGGACGCCTCGCGCGTCATCCAGACCGAAGATCACGCCACCGGCGTGGCGCTCATCGAAGTGGATGAGAACAGCGGCCAGAACGCCATCATGGTCATCCCCTCGGCCTGCGACCACATTGCCGACGAGGAAGTGGCCGCCCTCAAAGACCTCGTCGAAGGCGCGGACATACTCCTCACCCAGCTGGAGACGAACATGTCCTCCATCAAGGCCATCGTCGATATGGCGCACGCGGCGGGCAAGACCATCATCCTCAACACCGCCCCGGTGCAGCCCGTGGAGCCCGAATTGCTCGCCAAGGTGAGCATCGTCACTCCCAACGAGGTCGAGGCCAGCATACTCACCGGCGTCAAGGTCGTCGATGCCCAGAGCGCGCAGAAGGCGGCGGACTGGTTCTTCGGCCATGGCGTGCAGAGCGTCGTCATCACCATGGGCGGCATGGGCGCCTTCGTCTCCGACGGCAAGCGCTCGGAGCTGACGCCGGCCTTCAAGGTCAACGCTGTGGATACCACCGGCGCGGGCGACGCCTACAACGGCGGCTTCGTCACGGCGCTTTCCGAGGGCAACGACATCTTCGCGGCCGCGCGCTTCGCGGCGGCGACGGCGGCGCTCTCCGTGCAGAAGATGGGCACCACGCCCTCGATGCCGACCCGCGCCGAGATCGACGAATTCCTCAAACAGCATTGAGTTTGCGTCATCAACAGAGCATGGAGGTGTCTTGACATGTTGAAAACGGGTATTTTCCATCCCCAGCTGCTGCGCGTTCTCGGCGAGATCCGCCACAAGGACCTGCTGGTGATCGGCGACGCCGGCCTGCCCATCCCCAAGGGCGTCGAGCGCATCGACCTCGGCTGGAAGCAGGGAAGCCCCGGCTACCTCGAAGTGCTTGAGGAGATCGCCAAGGTGTTGGTGATCGAATCGGCGGTGTTTGCGGATGAGGCGCTGGAAGCCTCGCCGGAATTCCACAAAAAGGCGCTCAAACTGCTGCCCGAGGGCGCGCCGGTGAGCTATGTGCCCCATACGCAGCTCAAGCAGATCAGCAAGGACGCCAAGGCGATCATCCTCACCGGCGAGTTCACGCCCTATACGAACGTGATCCTCACCGCGGGCTGCGCCTATTAAAACGGACAGGCAGGGATGAACATGGATAAAGAGTATTTGATCGCATACGATCTCGGCACGTCCGGCACCAAGGCTTCCCTGTTCACCACGGACGGCCAGCTGGTAGCGACCGATACCTACGAGTATCCGGTCTACTATGGCGCCAACGGCGTCGCCGAGCAGGACGCGGAAGACTACTGGAAGGCCGTCGTCGCCACCACGCGCAAATTGACCGGCGGCATCGACGCCTCTCATGTGCGGGCGCTTTCCTTCTCCGGCCAGATGATGGCCTGCCTGCCGGTCGACCGCGAGGGCAAGCCCGTGCGCCGCTCCATCATCTGGGCGGACATGCGCTCCAAGGCCGAGGAAGAGATCCTCAAAGCGCGCCTGGGCGCGGAACACGGCTATGAGCTCATCGGCCACCGCATCAGCTGCAGCTACAGCATCACCAAGTTGATGTGGATGAAGGCCCACGAGCCGGAGAACTACCAGCGCACCTACAAGGTGCTCCAGGCCAAGGACTACATACACTTCAAGCTCACCGGCCGCTTCGTCTGCGACTATTCCGACGGTTCGGGCACCAACGCCATGGATCTTCGCAACCTCTGCTGGTCGCAGGAGATCTTCGACGCCGCCGAGGTGGACATCAACAAGATGCCGGAGCTTTTGCGCTCCATCGACGTGGTCGGCCCCATCACCGCTGAAGCTGCGCAGGCGCTCGGCCTGCCCATGGACGTGGCCATCGTCGCCGGCGGCGGCGACGGCCCCTGCGCCACGCTCGGCGCGGGCTGCCTGGAACAGGGCAAGTACTACCTGACCTTCGGCACCTCGGCGTGGATCGCCGGCACCACGGCCACGCCCGTTCTGGACAAGAACCAGACGCTGTTCTGCTTCGCCCACGTCATCCCCGGCTGCTACATGCCCACGGGCACCATGCAGGCGGCGGGCAGCTCCTACGCCTATGTCAAGCGCACGTTCTTCGACGATATCATCGCCAAGGCGGAAGCGGCGGGCAAGGACGTGTACGACCTGCTCAACGAGATGATCGAAGCCTCGCCGCGCGGCGCGAAGGGCCTGCTCTACCTGCCCTACCTGACGGGCGAGCGCTCGCCGCGCTGGAACCCGCTGGCCACGGCGTCGTTCCTGGGCATGACCATGAACCACACCCGCGAGGACTATCTGCGCGCCACCATCGAGGGCGTGGCCATGAACCTGGCCGTGATCCTGCGCGCCTTCCGCGAGAACGCCGCCATTGACGATCTCATCCTCACCGGCGGCGGCGCGCAGGGCGACGTGGTGACGAAGATACTCGCCGACGTGCTCGGCTGCTCGATGACGCGCACGAACCACCCCAAGGAGGCCACCTCCATGGCGGCGGCGGTGATCGCGGGCGTCGGCGCGGGCCTGTACGAGGGCTTCAACGCCATTTACCGCTTCATCGACCTGATGCCTTCGATGAAGCCCGACGCGCAGGCGCAGAAGTACTACGAAGAGAGGATCCGTGTGTTCGACGATTGCTATGAGGCGCTCAAGGGCGTCTACGCCGAGCTGCGCACGGACAAGGAGGACTGACGAACATGGAACGCACACCGTCGGCGTTGGCGAAAATGATCGACCATACGCTGCTGAAACCCAACATCACCAATGAGGAAATGAAACAGGCGTGCGACGTGGCCCGCGCTTACGGCTTCAAATCTGTGGCCATGAACGCCGCGATGATCCCCTTCGCCGCCAGGGAACTGGCCGGCAGCGGCGTGCTGTGCGACAGCGCCGTGGGCTTCCCGCTGGGGCAGTGCACCATCGAGACCAAGGCTTTCGAGGCCGAGGACGCCATCCGCAAGGGCGCCGGCGAGATCGACTATGTGCTCAACATCGTCGAGGCCAACAACGGCAACTGGGACTACATAGAGCGGGAGATGCGCGCCATCGTCGGCGTCTGCAACGCCCACGGCCTCACCTCCAAAGTCGTGTTCGAGACCTGCTATCTCAGCGACGAGCAGAAGCGCAAGGTGTGCGAGATCGCCGTCAGGGTGCGGCCGACGTTCGTCAAGACCTCTACCGGCTTTGGGCCGGGCGGCGCGACGCTCGAAGACGTGCGGCTGATGAAGGCTTGCGTCGGCGACGCCGTGCTCGTCAAGGCCGCGGGCGGCATCCGCACTGCCAGCCAGGCGCTCGCCTTCATCGAGGCCGGCGCTTCAAGGATCGGCACCAGCAACGGCGCCAGGCTCGTCGATGAGTACGCCGCGATGCTGCGCGCCGAGAAAGAACAATAAAAGACCGAAAACGAAGGGAGCTTGATTCAAATGACTTATCGTGACGTATTGGCCAAGGTGGATCATACCGTACTGAAGCAGACCACCACTTCCGCGGATATCCAGAAGCTGTGCGACGACGCGCTCAAATACCATACCGCGTCCATCTGCATCCCCCCGGCCTATGTGAAGCAGGCCGCCGATTATCTGGGCGACAGGCTGGCGGTGTGCACCGTCATCGGCTTCCCGAACGGCTCCAACACCACCGAGACCAAGGCTTTCGAGATCCGCGACGCGGTGAAGAACGGCGCCAAGGAACTGGATATGGTCATCAATATCGGCTGGGTGAAGGACGGCAAGTACGACGACGTGCTCCGCGAGATCAATACGCTGAAGGAAGCCTGCGAAGGCCGCATCCTCAAGGTCATCATCGAAACCTGCCTTTTGACCAAGGAAGAGATCGTGGCCATGTGCGATGTGGTGAACCGCTCCAACGCGGACTTCATCAAGACCTCTACGGGCTTCTCCACCGGCGGCGCGACGTTCGAGGATGTGGCGCTGATGCACGAGCATATGAAGAACGGCAAGAAGGTCAAGGCCTCCGGCGGCATCTCCGGCTTTGAGGATGGCAAGAAGTTCATCGAGCTGGGCGCGGAGCGCCTCGGCACCAGCCGCCTGGTCAAGCAGGCCGATTCCGTCGCCGACCTCGACGCGGAGTTCTAAACACAGCCATAGCCCCGAGCCGGCGCGCGTGCGCCGGCTCATATAAAAAGCAAAACCGCCGTCCGGCGGGACCCCCGAAGCGAACACGAAGCAAAAGGAGGCAGTCAAGATGAAACTTGGTATTCACGCTTACGCATGGTGCTCCCAGTGGTCCAACGCGGTGCTGGATATACTGGACAAAGCCAAGCAGGAAGGATTGGATTTCCTCGAAATACCGCTGATGAAGCTGGAAGACTTCGACCCCAAGGCCGTCCTCAAGCGCAAGAACGAAGTGGGCATCGACGTGGTCACTTCAAACGTCATCCTCGCCGCCGAGCATGACATCACCAGCACAGACCCCGCCTGCAGAGCCCGCGGCATCGAATACCTGAAGCGCTGCGTGGACGCGACCGCGGCGGTGGAAGCCGATTCCTTCTCCGGCGTCATTTACAGCCAGTACTGCAAGGCCACCAACGTCCCCACGGAAGACGATTGGAAGTGGTCGGCGGAAGCGCTGCGCGCGGTGGGCGAGTACGCCGCCCAGTATTCCATCACCTTGGGCCTCGAACCGGTGACCCGCTACGAGTCCAACCTCATCAACACCTGCGAAGAGGCGCTGCGCCTGCTGGACATGGTGGGGCTGGACAACGTCAAGGTACACCCCGACACCTACCACATGAACGTGGAGGAGAAGAGCTTCTACGACGCCACCAAGATGCTCAAAGGCCGCATCTGCCACTATCATATGTGCGAGTGCGACCGCGGCATCCCCGGCACCGGCCACGTCGATTGGGACGGCATCTTCCGCGCCCTGAAGGAGATCGGCTACAACGGCCGCATCGGCATGGAGGGCTTCTCGGACATCACGGACAACATGTCCACCTGGGTCTGGCGCAAGCTCGCCCCCTCGGGAGATGTGTTCCTGCGCGAGGGCATCAAGTTCCTGCGGCAGATGATCAAGAAGTACGAGCTCTGATAAAGACGGAGTGCTCCCACGCGCGCTCGCGCGCGGCCGGCGCCGTCTCAAAGACAGCAAAAACAGGGGCGGCCATGGCCCGCGCGCGGGTACGTGGCCGCCCCCTTTTTGCGGATGCGTGAGGCGCAAAACAGCGCCGGAAGCTCGTGCTCCCGGCGCTCAGAGCGCTGACAAAGCCCACAACCGCAAAAATCGCTCTGATTAATAGAAAATCAGAGGCGATTTTTGCTTCCGGCGTCAGCTGCACTTGCATCCTGCGGTCACTTACGTCTATGTAAGCTCCCTTGGATGCAAGTTTGCTTCCTTGGCTTGCGGGCTTTCTCATCGCTCTGCCAGTCTGTTGACTTTGTCAACATCCT
>DVGE01000019.1 GCA_018712885.1 Candidatus Pullichristensenella stercoripullorum
GTTTTTTGTATGGCGCGCTTGCGCGCGGCTATCCAGACCAAAGCACCGCCGGTCATCATCCGTTTTTTCAGGAAAGACAAGACACCGCGCAGACATCATCATTAAACATGAAAATGGGGCGAACGCACATCGCGTCCGCCCCGCCTTTTGCCTTGGTCTCAAATCTTCTTCAGGGTGTATTCGCGGCTGCCGAGACCGACCTTTTCGGCCTGATCCAGCGTCGCTTTCCACTCGACGTTGGGGTTGGAATCCATGAAATGATCGTGGTGGCAATGCCAGTCCGGGCGGGCAAGGTTGTCGCCGAGCTGGCTGTTGGCGATGGGCGGCATCTTCTGGCAGGCGTCGGCGCAGGCCTGGTCGAGGGCCACGGGGTCGAAGCTGGCGAACATGCCCACATCCGGGAGGATGGGCGCGTCGTTTTCGCCGTGGCAGTCGCAGTTGGGGCTGATGTCGCGCACCAGCGCCACGTGGAAGCAGGGTCGGCCATGGCAGACGGCCTGCGCGTACTCGGCCATCTTGCGGTCGAGGATCTCGTTGGCGCTGTTGTTGGGGTTGTAGACGGCGTCGAACGAGCAGGCGCCGATGCAGCGGCCGCAGCCCTTGCATTTGTCGTAGTCGATGACGGCCTTGTTGTTTACGTAGCGGATGGCGTCGCTGCCGCATTCGCGGGCGCAGCGGCGGCAACCGCGGCAGAGGTTTTCGTCGATGGCGGGCTTGCCGTTCTTGTGCTGGTCCATCTTGCCGGCGCGGCTGCCGCAGCCCATGCCGATGTTCTTCAGCGCCCCGCCGAAGCCGGTGGCCTCATGGCCCTTGAAGTGCGTCAGGCTGATGAAGACGTCGGCGTCCATAATGGCGCGGCCGATCTTGGCGGTCTTGCAGTACTCGCCGTTGACGACGGGCACTTCCACTTCGTCCGTGCCGCGCAGACCGTCGCCGATGATGATCTGGCAGCCGGTGGTGATGGTGTTGAAGCCGTTGAGGTTGGCACAGTCCATGTGCTCCAGGGCATTTTTGCGGCTGCCGGGATAGAGCGTGTTGCAGTCCGTGAGGAAGGGCAGGCCGCCCTTTTCCTTGCAGAGGTCGGCGATGACTTTTGCATAGTTGGGGCGCAGGAAGGCGAGATTGCCCAGCTCGCCGAAGTGCATTTTGATGGCGACGAATTTGCCCTCCATGTCGATGGTCTGGATGCCGGCGGCGATGCAGAGGCGGCGAAGTTTATCGAGTTGGCTGGTTCCCACTGGGCAGCGGAAATCCGTAAAATAGACGACGGACCTTTCCATGATGCGATCCTCCTTTACGATTCGCCAAGAGCGAGCGAATACAAGTTAAGACTACTGCGATTTTGTGCGTCTCGTCAAGTACCAAATTGTTATATATGGTCACATTATTGATATTTGTGGGCTAACCTCTATCGCACAGGCACTTCTGCAACAGCGCACTTCCCTCTTCGCGGGAAAAGCGCACCTCCGCGAGCATGCTCTGGTAAAAGGCCAGCGCTGCGGAGCGCCTTTGCGCGGCGAGCTCCCGGGCACGAGCGGTAAACAATCGCTCGCCGATGTTTTCGAGTTTGCGCTTGTATTCGCCAAAGAACGTCTCGCCCTTCTCCCCCGTGCCGTCCGAGAGAGAGCCGTCCGCGCTTTGCGCGTAAAGCGCGCCGCCATGATGCCCCTGATAGAGCAGCGTGCGTGCAATGCCGGTCGCGCCGCAAACGTCGATCTTGTCCGCGTCGAAGAGTATCTTCGCCTCGATGCTCTGCGGCGCGCCGCCGCGGCGGAAGCGGTGCGTGCGCACACATTCGGCCACGTGCTGGGCAAACTCTTCGCCAAAGCCGTTCTTTTTGAGGAACTTCTCCGCCTTTTCCGCGCCGACCGCAGCATGACAGAGGCGCTTGTCCTGCATCTGGTCGCGGCGGCCAATGTCATGCAGAAGGCAGGCGGCGATGACCACGTCTTTATCCGCGTCCGGTTCGGTGACGGCGATGTCGAGCGCTACGCCAAGCACGCGGTAGACATGCTCGCGATCGTGCGCGCCGTCAGCGTCGCGCATGCACTTGCGCATATAGGCGTCGAGAAGGGCGTATCGTTCGCGTTCCATTGCGGGCCCTCCCTAATTGCCCATGAGGAAATCGAGGATGTTCCAGCCATCAGAAGTGCCGGCCTTGTAAAGTTCTGTATAGCCGCACTGCGCGCAACTGATGGTGACGAAGCGCTTGTTCTGGATATCGAATATCTTAGCGAAGTTTCCGCCTGTAGCCTGGAATTGATCGTGTTCAAAACTCGTGCACCCGCACTTGGGGCAGACGTATTGGCGCTGCCGGTCTTCCATGCTTGCCATCCTCCTTGACGCGCGGCGTTTTTAAGGGCAACGACGCGCAAAGTTCAAATATGCCATAGCAAAGCCGTGACCATCCCTTGCGAGGCGATGGACACGGCATGACGAGCGTCACGGCGAACAGAGCGGAGC
The DNA here is from genome assembly GCA_018712885.1 of Candidatus Pullichristensenella stercoripullorum. Classification (GTDB taxonomy): domain Bacteria; phylum Bacillota; class Clostridia; order Christensenellales; family Aristaeellaceae; genus Pullichristensenella; species Pullichristensenella stercoripullorum. The sequence goes on from DVGE01000019.1 coordinate 2,464, forward strand.
GGGGATGCCTCCGCTTCTGGTGACGCTATTCCTGCCGCAGCTCCCCGATGGGGAATTGGGCGATGCGCAGATCCGTCCAGCCGAACGGGATGAGCTCGATGGTATACGTTTCGCTCGCGTTGAGCCGGGGCATGATCGGCACAGGCTCGCTGCTCCCGCCGCTGACCTTCCACTCAATGGGCACGGCCTTTGCCAGCACCTTGATGGGCGGCTCGCCCGTTTTGAACGGCGCGTCGGCCTCGCCCTCGCACACGGCCTTCATCGGCTCGTCGCGCACCAGCGCCCAGCCCCACTCCTCAGGCGTTTCGATGCGCCCATCCTCCCCTTCGTGCGGTTCCGGAGCGAGCGCCATCAGCAGCGCGCCCCATTCGATGGCGGCAGACTGGTGGTACCAGCCGCGGCTCACATGCGGCGCGGCGCTCAATTCCAGGCGCACGACGTCGCCGGTCTGCCAGCGGCGGCGCACGCAAGCCGTCTCCCCGGCGCGCACCTGCATGATCTCTCCATCGGGCAGGTAGATCATCGGCTGACGCGCCCAGGAGGGCGTGCGCAGATAGAGCGGGAATTCCACCGGACGCTTGACCGCCACTTCCAGCCGCACCGTGTCGCGGAAGGGATAGCCGCCGGACACATGCAGGCGCACCGGAACATCCATGAGCCGCGTGCGCACGCAGCAGGGCGCGTAACTCATCGCCCACAGGCCGCCGTCGGCAGTGGCGTACCAAAGGTGGCTGACGAATTTGGGCCAGGCGCCGAGCGCGCGGACCGCCTCAAAGGACTTCGGCTCCTGATACAGCAGCGCGTCTTCAGGCGCGTTGTAAAAGGAGCGTTCCTGGGCGGAAACGAGCACCTGATTGGCCTGCTCCAGGCGCTGCATACGGCGCATGTCGTGCGACCAGGCGGCGGGCAGGGCGTTGAAGGCGATCTTCTCAAAGACGTCGGGAATGTCGCGGGGCATATCCCCCATCCCCGCCAGCACTTCCAGCGAGGTAAGCAGTTCGCAGACGGCGGTGAGCGTCGTGCCCTGCGTGGGGTTGGAGCCGTTGATGTGCTCATCGGCAGTATACATGCCGTAGGCCACGCCGTGGTACTTCATCAGCTTTTCCCAGCCAAAGCGGAAGCCGCCCTGCTCCTTGAAACCGCTCTTGAAGAGGTTGATGGCGCCCGGCGTGCGCAGGCCGACGGCGATGTTCTCGCCGTTGGTCTGGTAGTACTGCGTGCGGAAGTAGGGACGGTGTTCGCCCTCCAGAGGCTCGCCTTTTTCCTCATAGAGCGCTTCTTTGAGGCGAGGCCAGCGCAGTGTGCGGCTCAGAGGCTGGGCGTTGGGGAACGTGTGGAAATAGTTGGGCCAGTCCAGCGTCTGCTCGCGCAGTCGGCGGCAGAGCTCGAGCAGGTAGTTTTGCCCCGTGAGGTCGTAGAGCCACAGCGCCAGAAGGATATTGTCGCCGCCGCGCGCCACCGCCGCATCGTTGAGCGGATGTTTGGCCAGCGTGCGATACTGGTACTTAAAAAAGGCGTCCATGAATTTGAGCACATTGCGATCCGCCGTGGCCTCGAAATAGAAGCGCAGGGCGCGCAGCGCCAACACGCGCGGCCAGTAATCGGCGTTGTCTTCCGGGCCGAACCAGCCCTCCTCGGTCTGCGAGGCGAGGATGCTCTCGGCGCGGCGGGCCGCTTCCTCCTTGAGCGCTTCGTTCTCCTGCGTCCAGGCGAGTATGGCGATCGTCTCAAAGGCGTAGAGCTCCCGCTCCCAACCGCCTTCGCCGGAAAAAAGGCCGGGAATATCCTCGCAGACAGATGCTTCAAACGCCTTCATCTGCGCGCCCAGCCAGCCCTCGGCACGGACGGCGCCGGGAGAAAGGGGCGTGCAGGTATTGGGAAGCAGGGGTGCGCGGTTGAAAATGGCTTTCATCAGTTACACCTCGTCAATGGCGATCCTCAAAAATATGGTACTCACATTCGATCCTGCCGTTGTAGTAACGGCGGCGGCGCGTGGCGCGCCGGCCGTACATGCGCTCAAAGCCCATATCCGCGGAAAAGGCGCAGAGCGTCCAGCCGGGGCAGCGCTTTTGCAGCAGGCCGAGCTGCCGGGCGACGGCGTGCGCCGCGCGGGTGTTGTCCAGCCGCTCGCCATAGGGCGGGTTGGCGATGAACACGCCGGGCTCGCCGGTCAGCGTCACATCGCGCATGTCGCGCTCCGTCACCTCGATGCGCCCGGCGAGCCCCGCCTGCCGGATGTGGCGGCGAGCAAGCTCGACGGCTTCGGGGTCGATGTCCGAGCCGGCGATATGCACGGGGCGCTGGCGACCTTCCTCGTATTTGGCCCTGGCCTGGGCGCGCAGCGCGTCCAAAGCCTCGCGGGAGACGCAGGGCCATGCTTCCATGGCGAAGGGGCGCGTCAGGCCGGGCGCGCGACCCAGGGCGATGAACGCCGCCTCGATGAGGATGGTGCCCGTGCCGCAGCAGGGGTCGTAAAGGCGCTGCCACGGATGCCAGCCGCTTTGCAGCACCAGGGCTGCCGCCAGCGTTTCGCGCAGGGGCGCTTCGCCGTTCCAGGTGCGATAGCCGCGCTTGGAGAGCGGTTCGCCGGAGGCGTCGATGCTGACGGTGACCACGTCGTTGCGGATGCCGACGTCGATCTGGAAGAGCGCGCCGGTCTCGCTGAACCAATCTTCGTGATACGCGCCGTTGAGCCGTTCGACCACGGCGCGCTTGACGATCTTCTGCACGTCCGAAGGGCTCATCAGCGTGGACTTGACGCACTTGGCGCGCACGGGAAAGCGCGCGTCGCGCGGCAAAAACGTCTCCCACGAAAGCGCCTTCACGCCTTGAAAGAGCTCCTCGAAGGTGCGCGCCTCGAATTGGCCCATGCACAGATAGACGCGATCCGCCGTGCGCAGCCAGAGGTTGGCCTGAAACGCCGTTTCAAAGCCGCCCTCGAACATCGCGCCGCCCACGTCCATGACGCGCACGTTTTCAGCGCCGAGGCGCTTCAGATCCCGTCCCGTCATGCCTTCCAGCCCGAAGGCGGCGCTTGCGATCCACTTCATTGAATCCCCTTATCCCTTCTCCGTCTCGCGCTTGATGGCCAGCGCCTTTTCGCCCGCGGCGATCACCGCTTCGATGGTACTAGCGCGGAAAGCGCCTTTTTCCAGCGCCCGCACCGCCTCGATGGTGGTGCCGCCCGGGGAACAGACCATGTCCTTGATGGCCCCGGGGTGCTTGCCGCTTTCGAGCATCATCTTCGCCGTGCCGATGAGCATCTGCGCCGCCATCTCCATCGCCTGCGCGCGCGGCAGGCCGAGCAGCACGCCGCCGTCGGCCAGGGCCTCGATGAACATCGCCGCGTAAGCGGGGCCGCTGCCGGCCACGGCGGATTCGGCCTCGATGAGGCGCGCGGGCAACGTGTAGACGCGGCCGATGGCCGAGAACATGCGGCGCACAAAGGCCAGTTCCTCTTCGGTGAGCGTGTTTTCCTCGCACAGCGCGGTCACGCCCTCATTGACCATCGCCGGGGTGTTGGGCATGGTCTGCAGGCAGCGCGCGCCCTCGGGAAGCTGTCGGGAGAGCGCGGGACCGGTCAGGCCGGCGACGATGGAGACCACCGCTTTGCCCGCCAGACCGTCGTAGCACGCCCGCAGCGCGTCCTTGACGTAGACGGGCTTGACCGCCAGGACGAACATCTCCGCCGCGTCGGTCAATTCACGCGCGGTCTTGACCGCCGTCCCGCCCGTATCGCGCGCGAGCGCCTCCGAAGCCGCGGGATCGACGTCGTAGAGGTAGACGTCCTTCCCCTCCACCACGCCGCTTTTGACGATGCCGCGGGCGATAGCGCCGCCCATGTTTCCAGAGCCGATAAATCCAATTTTCATGCTTCTTTTTCTCCTTCCGTCAGCGCCTCGCGCAAAATTGCGAGCGCTTGCCGCTCCACGCGCGAGACCGTCATTTGCGACACGCCGATCTCCTGCGCCGCTTCGCGCTGCCCCTTGCCTTCGAAAAAGCGCAGGCGGATGACCTCGCGTTGCCGCGCGTCCAGGGCTTGCATCGCCCGAGCGAGCATGTCGTTTTTTTCAAATTCGGCAAATCCCCCGTCCTCCTGCCCGAGAAAGACGCTCAACGGGGCGCTTTCATCGTCCTCCGGGGGGAGTGTGTCCAGAGAGACGGGCGCGATGGCGCCGCGCATCTCCAGCGCTTCGAGCACATCCTCGAGGGGCACGCCCACGCGCTCCGCGAGTTCTTCGGCGGTCGGCTGCCGCTGCAGCTCCACCTGCAGATCGTCGCGCGCCGCTTCCACCGTGCGCACCAGTTCGCTGCCGCGACGGGGCAGGCGGATGAGCCGCGAGCGGTCGCGGAAGTAGTTTTTGACCTCGCCGACCATCGTCGGGGTCACGAAGCTGGCAAATTTCACCCCGCGGTCCGGGTCGAAGCGCTCGATGGACTTGAGCAGGGACAGCGAAGCCACCTGGTACAGGTCGTCATAATCCACGCCGCGCCCGGAAAAGCGGCGCGCGATGATGGAGGCGATATACAGATAAGCCTCCACTACGCGGTCGCGTATGGCGGTATTGCCAGTCGTGGCATATTCTCTGAGCAGGCCCTCCGCGTCGATGGAGGGGCGCTGCGCCGCGTTGCGCATGAACAGATCCTCCCCCATCAGGGTCGCAATTCCTTGGTGAGCAATATATTGCGTATCCTGCCATCCGAATAGTCGATCTCCGCCGCGTCCGCGAGGGAACCGAGGATGGCGCGCACCACGTCGAGCTCGGCGGCGTCCATGCCGCACAGACAGGGCTGCTCCGCGCGGGAGTGGATGTGGATCTCCATGCCGTTTTCCTTGCGGAAAAATTCCACGCACAGCGCTGCGGGCGGGCACTGCTGCGAGATCATCAGCGTACAGGCTTCTTCCACGGCCATCTTCATATCGTCGATGGCGTCCACGGTCAGCCGCGCGCGCGCAAGCACGCCCGCCGTCGTCAGGCGGATGACGAGCATCATGGACTTGTCGGCCGGCACGGTCAGCGAAATCGCGCTTTCGGGCGAAACATGGGGCATCTTCGTTCCCTCCACATAAATTTCCACGTTCTATTATAATAGAAAAACGCGCGCGGGGCAAGGCCGCCGCACGCGAACCGGGCGCGAAATTTGGGTTAAGGGACACGAAAGCGAAGCGACGCGCTCAACGGGGCGCGCGCGGCCTGCGCATGGCGGCGATCTTCTGAAATTCCCGCTGCGATGGCGTCTCGCGCTTCTGGCGGCGGGGAAAATCCCTGTCGAACGCCTCCGCCGCGCGCACATCCACCTCGAACACGGGGCTCTCAAAAAAGCGCCCGCGCACGCCGCGCAGCGCGCCGGGGCGCAGTTCCAGCACCTGCAGGGCGGCGGCGTACATGCCGTCGGCGCTGCAGATGTCGAACGCTTCCGCCGGCTGAAAGCCAAAGCGGGCGTAATAGGCCGGCGCGCCGTAGATGACCACGGCCCGAAAGCCCATCTCCCGGCAAAGGGACAGCGTGTGCCGCACCAGCGACGCGCCCACGCCCCTGCCCTGGTAGACAGGGAGAACGCTCAACGGGCCGAAGGTGACGGTGGGCGTCTCCTCGACGCGGGAACGGCTGTAGGCGATGCTGCCAACGATCTCCGCGCCATGAATGGCCACGCAGGACAGCTCGGCGAGAAAATCGGCGTGCGCGCGCAGCTGATGCATGAGATAGTGTTCCGTGCAACCGGGCGCGTTGAGGTTCCAGAAAGCCTCGCGCGTCAATTCCTCCACCGCGCGGTAGTCCTCCGGGATCTCGCGGCGGATCTCAAACTTCATGGCGCCCTCCATCCGTCTCGACGACGTCCCGATCCGGCAACAGGACCGTGAGGTAACGATGTTTGTCGACGGCGATGTCGCGTTTTTCCTCGATATAGCGGATGATGAGCTCCGATACGTCGCTGCAGATGTCCTTTTCAAGAACGAGCCCCGGCAGCATGTCGTAACCGCCCGTGCCCGAGGCGCGGTAGCTGTTTACGCACAGACGCAGCTCTTCCGACGGCGCGATCTCGCGTCCGCCCACGCGCATGGATGTCACGCGCTGGCCCACAGGCCGGCGCAGGTCGATGGTATAGTCCATGCCGGAGAAAAAATCGTAATTGTAATGCTCGATCTTGGGGCGCAAAAAGCGGTCGCTGACGCGGACGCGCCCGCCGCCGACGTCAAAGTAGGACGCGGTATGCTCCACATAGGCGCGCAGGGCGCAGCCCGGGATGCGCAACACTTTGAGCGTGTTGGCATAGACGTAGGTGGAGACCACGTCGCGCACGGTCACGTTTTCGCCCATGCCCTTGAACTCATTGGGGAGCGAGCAGGCGGAAATATCCGCGCCCGAGGCCCAGAGCTGTACGGTATTGACGAAATTGGCGAGCAACGAGCCGTTCAAGGCGCGTTCGAGCGGGGCCTGCGCGACCAGCGGCGCGTCGAGATGGCCGGCGGGTCGGTCGAGCCACTTCTGCACCGCCATTTCCACAGGCGCGAGCGCGCGTGCGGCGGCTGCGAGCGCGGCCGAAGCGGGCGGGACAAGGCGCGAAGAAACGCGCAGAGGACGGCCTTCCTCCGCCTCGATCTCCACGCTGGCAAAGCATTTGCCGTTGCTGGCGGGCTGCACGGCGTGCGTGCCGCAGATGTCCACACCTTCAACGGGAATATGCTGATGCCCGGCCAGCAGCACGTCAAAGTCGAACGTCCGGCAGATCTCGCAGGCCTGGTTCTCCCCCGAGGCGGAGAGCAGGGCGCCGGTTTGCAGATCGCGCTCGAAGCCGCCGTGGTAGACAAGCACCTTCACATCTACCTCCGGCATCTGCATGAGCGCGCCGCGGATGGCGTCGATAGGGGCGTCGATGGCGAGCTGGGCGACGGTCTCCGGCTTTTCCCAGCGGCGCACAAAGGGCGTGCAGGCGCCTATGAGCCCGACGCGCAGGCCGTTTTCAAGCACATGCACGGCATATGGGAGGATGGGCAGTTTGCCGGCGCGATCGCGTATGTTGCAGCAAAGGCAGACGGCGTCAAGGTCGTTGAGGTACGCTTCAAGCGCCTCCAGACCCATGTTGAAGTCGTGATTTCCCAAGGTGACGTACTGATAACCGCCGAGATCCATCGCCAGCGCGCAGGGATGCGGGCGCGCCGCTTTCCGGGCGACAAAGGCGGCGAAGGGCGAACCCTGCAGCATGTCTCCCCCGTCGATCACCAGCGTGTTCCCATCGCGCTCGAAGGCGGCCTCGAGCTTGAAAAGGCCCATCGGCATCTCATCCTTCGCGGCGTAATTCGTCGGAAAGAGATAGCCGTGGACGTCGGATGTGTAGAGTATTTTCAGCTTGCGCACAGTGTCCTTCCTCCCCACTGCGCCGGGGAGCGTCGCCGATGAAACGCGGGGCGCTTTGCCGCACGCGCGCGCAAAGCGCCCCGCGCGCGTCATTCGCCCTTGACCAGCGTGATGATCGCCTCGACGCAGGCGTCCAGCCCCAGCCGGCCGCTGTCGAGAGCAATGTCGTAGTTGTGTACGTCGCCCCATTCGCGCATGGTGAAGGAGCGGTAGTAGAGCTTGCGGCGCTCGTCCTTGTCGCGCAGGCGCTGTTCCGGTTTCTGGCCGTTGTCGCCGTAGACGCTGACCACGCGCTGGGCACGGAACTGCATATCCGCGTGGATGAACACATGCAGCGCATCCTCGCGGTCGCGCAGCACATAATCGCCGCCGCGCCCGACGATGACGCAGGAGCCCTTGTCGGCAAGATCGGTGATGATCTTTGCCTGCGCCTGCTGCACCTTGCTGACAAAGGAGAGCGTGCCGCCCGCGCCCGCCCCGGCGCTGAGCGCCAGCGCGTAGAGCAGGCTGTTTTTGTGGGTGGCGTATTCGTCGTACTTTTCCACGATCTGCTCGGCAAGCCCGCTCTCCTTGGCGACTTTGAGGATCAGCTCCTGATCGTAATAGGCGTAACCGAGCTGCTCCGCCACGCGGTGGGCGATGGTGCGGCCGCCGCTGCCAAACTCGCGGCTGAGCGTGATGACCCGTTTTTCCATACCGATGCCTCCTTGCGTATCGTTGATCGTTTATTCCCGCCGCGCGTCCTTTTTGTTGAGAAGGCCGTGCAGCACTTTGACGAGGTGCGTAAAGTCGATGGGTTTGGAGACGTGCGCGTCCATGCCCGCGGCGGTGGTCGCGGCGACGTCCTCGGCAAAGGCGTTGGCCGTCACCGCGACGATGGGCACCGCGCGCGCGTCCGGCCTTCGCAGCGCGCGGATGTGCCGGGACGCCTCGCAGCCGTCCATCACCGGCATTTGCATATCCATGAGGACGGCGTCGAAGAAGAAGGGCTCCGACTCGCGGAAGCGCTCGACCGCCTCTTCCCCGTTCCACGCCTGGACGACTTCAAGGCCGTTCATGGTCAACAGCTCCGTAGTGATCTCCATGTTGACCTCGTTGTCCTCGGCGAGCAGGACGCGGCGGCCGTTGAGGGAAAACGCCGCTTCCTCCCCGCCTTTGGCTTTCTCCGCCTGCCCCGAATCCTTGTGGACGACGGCAAAGGGCAGGACGATGGTGAAGGTCGTGCCCTCGCCCGGGGCGCTCTCCACGTGGATCTCGCCGTTCATCTGCGTGACGATGCTCTGCGTGATGGGCATGCCCAGGCCCGTGCCCACGGCCTGCCGCTCGCCAAAGCGCATCTCGCGGCTGTACGGCTCGAACAGATGCGGCAGATAGTCCTTGGACATGCCGATGCCCGTGTCGGCGATCACCAGACGGTACTTGCAAAACTCGCTGGAGGTGGCCTCCATCTGCGTGACATCAACGCGGATACAGTCGCCCTCGCGGGTAAATTTGACGGCGTTGGAAAGCAGGTTGTTCATCACCTGCCCGATGCGGAAGGGGTCGCCCATCACCTCCGCGTCGCGCACGTCCACGTTGAGGGAAAGCGCCTTGTGCGCGGCCTCAGCCTGAAAGCGGAAGCTCTCCACGCACTCTTCCATGCACTTGCGCAGGTCGAACTCCTTGCTGTTGAGCACGAGCTTGCCCTGCTCCATGCGCGACATGTCGAGTATGTCGTTGATGAGGCCGAGCAGCTGTTTGCTGGAAAAGTTGATCTTGCGCAGGTACTCCCGGATCTTTTCCGGGTCTTCCGCATGCCGGTCCGCCAAATCGGACAGGCCGATGATGGCGTTGAGGGGCGTGCGCATGTCGTGGGACATGTTGCTGAAGAAGCTCTGCTTGGAGGCTTCGTTTTTCTGGGCGATCTCCAGAGCATCCTCCAAAAGGCGGCGCTGGCGCAGCTCACGCTGCTTTTCCTCCTCCACTTCCTGGAAACAGAGCACCACTTCCTCCGGGGCCAGCGATTCGTCAAAGAGTATGCGCACGCTCACCCAGCGCATCTCGTTTCCGAAACGGCGGAGGAATTCGCCGCCGAAGTTGCGCACGCGCCGGGCCACCAACTTGCGGATGTTCTCCGAAGAAAAGCTCTCGAGGAAGTCCTTGTAAGCGTCCGGCTCGATGACTTCGCCGGCCGTGCGCAGAAGGTCGTCATAGGGGCCGGCGGGCGGTATGCGGTCGCGCACGTAGTCCGAGCTCTTGATCATCTCGTAGGTATCCGCGCCGTAATCGACGCGGTAGAGCGCGTAGTAGGAATTGCCCAGCACGCGCACCGTCTCGTTCGTGCTCTCGATGCGCGCGCCTATGCGCATGTCCCGCCAGGTCATGCCGGCGATGAAGAGCAAAAACAGGCCGATCATCAGGATCAGGCACATCTTCAGCCAGGAAAAGTCGCCGAGGATATTGCTGTGCGGGATGGTGACGATGGAATACCAGCCGTTGTTCAGGCGCGCGTAATAGACCGCGCGGGCCTGGCCGTCCAAGTCGTTTATGTTGAGGCCGGGGCCCTGCACCTCTCCGGCGGAGATGCGCGCGACGAGGTCGTTGAGGTATGCCTGCACCTCCTCGCGGGGGCGGTCGATGTCCGTGTCGGCGTAGATGATCTGCCCGCGCCCGTCGCAAAGGAAGAAAGAATCGCCCGCGTCCAAGTTGAGGCCGTCGAACTGAAAGCGTATATTCTCCGGCAGGATGTCGAAGGCCATCACCGCGTCGGCGATGCTGCACTGCTGGGCGACGGTGATGACCGGCTTGTTGTAAATGACGTCCGTATACAGGTCGGTAAAGATGACCTTGCCGCCGGCGGCGACGGCGCGCTGATACCATTCGGTGCTCTCCGCATCGTAGGTCTCGTCGCCTGACCATGGGTGCGCGGCGATGATCTCGCCATCCAGCACCACGTAGGGATCGACCACGCCTTCGCCAAGCACGGAATCAAGGCGGGCAAAGTAGATCTCCGCCCACTGGCGCATCTCTTCGCGGCTCCGGCCCTGTTGCGTGCGGTCGTCGATGGAGGCTGTTCCGAAAGTGAGCAGCGTTTCATACATCATCAGGCTGCTCTGCTCCTCGGCGGCGTAGTTGCGGGCCATGGCGGTGCCCGTTTCCCAGGCGTTGTCAAACAGCGTCGAACGGATGAGCGAAATGCCGATCACGGCGATGACGATCAGCGCGGCAAAGGCGATGAAGTTGAGGCGCATGCTGGCGAGCACGCGCTTGAGGCGCATCCGCTTGCGGCGATTCATCATGCGCACGCCTCCCGGATGGCGTCAACGACGCGAGCGTAGGCCGGCGCGATCTCCGCAAGCAGGGCCGCGGCGCCCTCCCAGTCCCCGGCGCGGAAGGCCGCTACCTGCCTGGTGAGCAAATCGAACAGCGCCGGCATGGAGAGATTGCCGCAGACGCCCTTGAGCGTGTGCGATGCGGCCAGCGCCGCCTCCTGATCGCCCGCGGACACAGCGGCCTGCAGTTTGGAAAAGTTCTGATCGTCAAGGAACTTTTTCAGCAGGCGCAAAAGCAGCGCCTCGCTGCCCATCATGCGCGCAAGCGCCGCGTCAACATCGACGCCGGCGGCGGCGAGCGCCTGTTTTCTCAGCTCGTCCATGCTCTCTCCCCTTTCTCAGCGGCGGTAGAGGGAAAACAGCCGTTCCTCCACCGCGAAAAAGCAATCCAGCAGGCGCGGGCCAAAGACGCCGCAGTCGCCGTTCCGGATCATCTCCAGCGCGCGTTCGCGGGAGAAGGCGGCCTTGTAGACGCGCTTGTTGATGAGCGCGTCGTAGACGTCCGCCAGAGACACCGCCTGCGCCCATACGCTGATCTCGTCCCCGCGCAGGCCGTCGGGATAGCCGCGCCCATCCCAGCGCTCATGGTGATGGCGGGCGATGTCGGCGGCGTAAGCGTAGAGGCCCGTCTCGCGCAATTGGGGGATGCGTTCAAGCAACAAGGCCCCCTGCGTGGTGTGCGTCTTCATGATCGCGTACTCCTCGGCCGTCAGTTTGCCGGGCTTGTTGAGGATGGCGTCCGGGATGGCGATCTTGCCCACATCGTGCATGATGGAGGCGAGGGCGATCTGATGGATGGCCTCATCATCCAGCCCGTCCCCCAGCGGCGTATAGGTGAGCAGGTTCCAGGTGATGTCGTGGATGCGGCGGACGTGGTCGCCCGATTCCTCGCTGCGGAATTCAATGGCGGTGGAGAGCGCTTCGATCATGCCCTGGTTGAGGCGAATGATCTTCTCCGCCTGCGCGAGCAGCTCCGTCTGCTGGCTCTTGACCGTTCTGCGCAGGCGCTTTCGGGCCTGAAAGAGCTCGATGACGCTCTGCACGCGCTTTAAGACGATGTAGGGCACCACGGGCTTGCTGATGACGTCCATCACGCCAAGGTCGTAGGCGCGGCGCATGTTCTCATCGCTGGCTTCGGCGGTGATGAGGAAGACGGGCAGCTTTTCCGTCAGGGCGCTCTCCCTGAGGCGTTCGAGCACCTCGAGGCCGCTCATGCGCGGCATGACCACGTCCAGCAGCACGGCGCAGAAGCGCTCGGGGCGCGCCAGTATCCGCGCAAGGCCCTCGTCGCCGTCCTCCGCCTCTTCGATCGGGTAAAAGGGAGCGAAGAGATTATCCAGAATGGCGCGGTTGATGGCGTCATCATCTACGATGAGCAGGCTGCCGGGAGCGGAGACGTCGCCCGGAGAAAGCATGTCCATAGAGCACTCCCCTTCGGGTCTGAGATGGTTCAAAAATCATCGAAGCCCCGCGCGCAGCGTGGCGCGCAAGGGCCGAAAAGCAGTTTACAGTTCCGCGGCCAGAAGGACGCGCATGCGGGCGCGGATGCCCGGCTCGTCGGAGGAAGAGAGCAGTTCCACGCCTCCGGCGCCGCTGTGTGCCAGCGCGTCGGCGCGGGAAAGCGTCGCGCGCAGATCTTCGATCACCGGTTCTACGCCGTCGAATACCGGCACGCCGGGAATGATAGAGGAAAGGACGGGGCGCAGGAAGATGAAATGCGTGCAGCCGAGCACGACCGCGCCGAGTTCATCCGCCGGCCAAGGGCGAAGTTTCTCCCGGAAGAAAGCCTCCGGGCCTTCGCCGGAGAGCACGCCGCGCTCCACCATCATCACCAGTTCCGGCGCGGGGATGGAGACCGCGTCCGGGCAGCAGCGCTGACGCATGTCCCGGTACAGGGGAAGCGCCAGCGTCGCCTGGGTCGCAAAGACAATCACACGCTTGCCGCCCGCCCGCTCATGCGCGTCGGCAAGGTCGGGCTCCACGCCCACCACGGGAATGGGAAGCTGCCTGCGCAGCATGTCGCCCGCGGCGGAATTGGCGGTGTTGCAGGCGATGACCAGCGCCTTGACGCCGCGCTCCATCAACGCGCTCGCCGTGCGTGCCGTCAACGCGCGGATCTCCTCCGGCGGCCGCGGGCCGTAGGGGGCGTTGGCGTTGTCGCCGTAGTAGAGAAAGCGCTCGTGCGGCATCGCCCTTCGCAGGGCGTGCAAAACGCTCAGCCCGCCCATACCCGAATCCAGCACGCCGATGGGGGCGCTTTGCATGCTATTCCTCCTCTTCCTCCTCGGGAAGCTCCGCGTCGTGGAAGACATTCTGGGAGTCGTCGTAGTCCTCTAGCCAGTCTATGAGCTTGCGCACCTTCGCAAGCGTGTCGGGGTCGGTAATTTCCGTAGTGGTCGTGGGCACCATCTCGCGCTCGGCGGAAAGGAAGGTGCAGCCGGCGGCTTCGAGGTTGTCGCGCACGGTGGAAAAATCGTTGGGGTCTGTGTAAATGACGGCCACATCGCCTTCGCTTTCAACGTCGGCGGCGCCGGCGTCCAGCGCCAGCATCATCAGCTCGTCCTCGTCAAGGCCCTTGGAGTTGTCCAGCTCGATGACGCCCTTGCGCTCGAACTTCCAGCTCACGCAGCCGGTCGCGCCCAGGGAGCCGCCGCACTTGTCGAAGATGTGGCGCACCTCGGAGGCGGTGCGGTTGAGGTTGTCCGTCACCAGCTCGACGATCACGGCCACGCCGCCGGGGGCGTATCCCTCGTAGGTGATCTCCTTGTACTGGGTGGCGTCGCCCTCGCCGGAGGCTTTCTTGATGGAGCGCTGAATGTTTTCGTTGGGCATGTTCGCGGCCTTGGCCTTGGCCACGACATCCTTCAACTTGCTGTTGGTGTTCGGATCCGGGCCGCCTTCGCGCACGGCGATGGCGATCTCACGGCCGATCTTGGTGAATATCTTGCCGCGCTGCGCGTCGGTTTTTTCTTTCTTGTGCTTGATGGTAGACCATTTATTGTGTCCTGACATGGACGATCCCTCCAATGATCGGTTAATACGTCTTATAATACCACATTTTCCTTGCTCGCGTCAAGACTGCCGGCGTTATCTGGCGGTGAACATGTCTCATCGGACTTTAATCCTATCTACGTTGATTGCCGCTCGCGGCGATGCTATAATCAGCGCGTGAGCAGCGCGCGCCGGCCTCGGAAGCGGATGAGACCGGCCGGCCGCTGTTCAACAAGGAGGCGAAACGATGTCTACCGTGACGGAAGTCCGCGCATTTCGCGGCGTGGCGCGCCTGTCCTTTGACGACGCCGCGCCCCTGAAGGTGCGCCTCAAACACTTCAAGGCCCTGCCGCTGGCTGCGGGAGACGACGTGGATGTGGAAGAATACAGCCTGCGCGTGGCAGAGGCACAGCGCGCCGACGTGTATGAAGCGGCGCTTGGCAGCCTCGACCTCTGCGCGCGCACGCGGCAGGAATTGCGGCGCTCGCTGCTCGCGCGGGGCTACGTGCCCGCCGCGGTGGAAGCGACGCTCGACCGCCTCGCCGAGAGCGGGCTCATCGACGACCGCCGCTACGCCGAGCGCGCCGTGGAGGTCAGCGCCGCGCGCCCCGTGGGAGCCTACGCGGTGCGGCGCAAATTGCGCGCCAAAGGCATTTCTGAGGAAGACGCCGAGCGCGCGCTGGATATGCTCGACGACGCGCAGCAGGCCGAGGCAGCGCAAGCGGCGGCGCGAGGCCTGCTGCGCAGATACGCCGGCCACCCGGCGCGCGAGGGCCGCGCAAAGCTGTCACAGGCGCTGGCGCGGCGCGGCTTTTCCTGGGACGCCGTGCGCGCGGCGGTGGACGCCGTGTGGGAAGCGGACGACTGGGACGAATGAACATGACGGAGGGAAGCATATGCTTGAGATCACCCATGTGACGAAGCAATATGGCAGCAGGATCGCGGTAAGCGACGTCACGTTGAATGTAGAGCAGGGCCGCCTGGTGGCGCTGCTCGGCCCGAACGGCAGCGGCAAGACGACGCTGATGAAGATGATTGCCGGGCTGGTCAGCCCCACTTCGGGCGAGATCGCCTTTGACGGCGAAAAGATCGGCCCTTCCACCAAGCGCCGGATCGCCTACATGCCCACGGAGGCCTATTTCTACAACTACATGAGCGCCCTGGACGCGGGGCGCTATTACCGGGACTTCTTCGAGGATTTTTCCATGGAGCGCTATCTGCGCGCGCTGGAGGACGAACGCCTCGATGCCAAAGCGAAGATACGCACCATGTCCTCGGGCATGGTGGCCAAGGTCAAGCTGGCGTTGACGTTCGCGCGCGACAGCAAACTGATCATGCTCGACGAGCCGCTCAACGGCATCGACATCATCGCCCGCGAGCGCACGCTGGCGCTCATCGGCAAACATCACACGCCGGAGCGCTCGCTCATCGTCTCCAGCCATCTGGTGGACGAACTGGAGGCGATGATCGACGACGCGGTGTTCATGCAAAACGGCGTCGTGGCGCTGGCCGGAAGCGCCGCGCGCATCCGCGAGCAGTACGGCGTCGGCATCGTGGAGATGTACCGGCGCATCTATGGGGAAGGCGGTGTGGAAGGCCATGCTTAAACTGGTCAAATACGAACTGCGCAAAAACCGCACGGCGATTTTGGTGCTGCTGGCGATCGCGGCGGCGCTGGAAGCCTATTTTCTCATCAGCATCGCCCGCGAAGCCAGCGAGGACGTCTATGCCGCCATCGCGCTTTTGACGCTGCTGTTCGCCTGCGTCTCCTTCGCCGTGTTCATCCTCGGCGTGTCGTCCTATTCCGGAGAGTTGAAGCGCAGATCCAGTTATCTGATCTTCATGACGCCCAACAGCGCGCTGGCCGTCGTCATTTCCAAGCTCCTGTTCACGCTGGCGCTGGCCATCCTCTTTTCCGCGCTGGCGCTCGCTCTGCTGGCGGTGGACATGCCCATCTTTCTGGACGCTTACGGCGAGTGGGAAGGCTATTATGTGCTCTTTGAGCAGCTCCTTTCGCAGCAGGGCGTGGCGCTTGGCGAGATCATATCCGGCTTTCTGCTGACCGTCGCCCAGCTGTTTTTGCAGATACTCTCCTATGTGGGCGTGGCCTATCTGTCCATCACGCTCAGCGCTACCATCCTGCAGAGCCGCAAGGGGCGGGGGCTGGTATCGTTCCTGCTGTTCGTGGGCATCGTCTTCGTGCTCTCCCACATTTCCGGCCTTTATGTGACAGAAACGCTCGAGATGTCCGCGACCGGCTTTTATGTGCAGGCGCTGGCGCCGACGATCCTGCAAAGCGTGCTGGTGCTGGTCGCCTCCACCATCCTCAGCGCTCTGATGCTGAAAAGACACGTCAGCCTGTAAGACAGCGACAACGGCCCGCCTCCGCAATGGAGACGGGCCTATTTTTGCGCGCGCTCAGCGCATGGCCGCGCGCAGGGCTTTGAAGATGTTGGCGGAGAAGGCGTCGTCCTTCAGGGACTTCTCCGGGTGCCACTGCACGCCCACGAAGAAGCGCTCCCCCGGCATCTCCACGGCCTCGATCTCGCCGTCCATGGCGCGGGCGGTGACGACCAGGCCGTCGGCCACGCGGTCGAGCACCTGGTGGTGGTAGCTGTTGACGCGCGCGACGGGGCCGCCGGCAAGCGCGGCAAGGCGGGAGCCGGCCTCCAGGCGTACATCGTGCCATATGGGATCGTCCGAGGTCTCGGAGACGCGATGGCCGGATATATCCTGCTTCAGCGTGCCGCCGAGGGCGACGTTGAGAAGCTGCATGCCCCGGCAGATGCCCAGCACGGGGATGTTGCGGCCCAACACCAGGTCAAACAGCGCCAGCTCGGTCTGATCGCGGCGCGGGTCGATGCGGCCGCAGCCGGGCTCACGGGCGCAGCCGTAGTGGACGGGGTCGATGTCACAGCCGCCACTGAAGATCATCGCGTCCATGCTGATGACCAGCGGGTAAAGCGTGTCCAGGGGCGCATCGTGCATCACCGGCACCATCTCGGCGCCGACCATCTCGATGGCGTCGAGATAGTCCTGGGGAAAATACTGGCTGCCGTCGGCGCGGCTGTAAGGCAGCAGGCCGATGCGCGGGATACCTTGCGTGTTGTTCATAAGTCCTCCTCCCCCCGCTTGCGCGGATGACCGCAGGAGAGCCGCCCCTCGGGGCAATGGCCCGTCACCAGGCAGCTCGGCCCGTAGCCGTCGAAAAGCTCGCCCTCGCAGGCGCGCAGCTGGCGCAGCATCTGTATCGCCACGGCGCGGATCTCCCATTGGGCGCGCTCGCAGGTGCGCAGTTTGAAAAAGTGCAGAAGCTCGCGGGCGTTCATGGCAAAGAGCATGTCCGCCGTGTGGCCGCTGAGGGCGCAGTAGGCGGCATCCTCCGGCCGAAGACCGCGCGATGCCATTTCGCGGGCGAACACGGCTTGTTCGCGGAAAGCCGCCTCGTAAGCCTCGCGCGCTTCAGGGATGGCTGACACCGTTTCCGGCAGCACGTAGTTGCCGCGCGCGAGAGCGTCCAGCGTGGGCATGTACATGGGCGACTGCATGCGGTGGCGGGCAAAGTGCGTCACGCAGGCCAGCGAGACGTCGCGCACGCTGAAGACAAAGCTCAAAAGCTCCAGCGCGCGGGGACGCTCCATATTCAAAAGAGAATCCGGTTTGTTCTCACTTCCGGAAAACTTCGCGGCCATGTCCAACAAGAGACTGCAGTCCGGTTTCGACAGCAGCCGCGCGCAGCCGGACGCGGCCTTGCCCGCCTGGAAGTCCGGGACGGACGGCGTCCCGCCAACGGGCTCGCCCTCGCCGATCATGCCGGGATAGACGCGCTCGAACTGTTCTTTGAGCGACGCGCCCAGCGCGCGCAGCTCCGCCCAGCGCGAACCGCGGCCATAGAGCATGGCGCGCACCATGTGGATAAACTCCCGGGCGTTGAGCGTCATGTAGAAGTTGCTGCGAAAGCAGTACGGCAGTACGAAGCGCGCGTCCTCGCGCGGAACGCCGAGGGCGAGCAAACGGCCGTAGAGGGCGAAGAGCGCCTCCATGCGCGCGGAAAAGCCCTCCGGCGCGTTTTCCGGCACCACGAAGCCAGCGCCGGAAAAGTCCACATAGCGGCGCGACTTGACCGTGAACGAGGCCAGGCGGAACTCGATGGCGAACTGCTCCACCAGCACCGAAACATCGTCAAAGGCGATGGAGAGCACCTGATGCTCCAGCACCGAGCGGTGCCCCGAAGCGAGCACTTTGCCAATGAGCCGCAGATCCTTTTCCCCGCCGTCGCTCTTCTTCAGCACCTCCAGCGCCGAGCCCTCCGTGGTGGAGATGCGCGCCGCGGAAGCAACCACCCCGCGAGCCTCGGGGTCCAGGCGTATGATCGTCGCCGTTCCGGTCTTCATCGTCATCCCTCCTGTGCGATACCTCTCCAATCATAGCGTTTTTTTCGTCAAAATGCAAGCGAATTTTTGCTTGAATCGCGCCACATTCTGTGTTACAATAGCCATCGCGCGCTTTCGCGGCGTTTGCGCGTTCGGTCGAACACAGTATGACAAAACTATGAATTTCCCTTGTGAAGCCATATTTTGTGTTGACAAGTCCCCCTTGACCACAATATAATGGGTCTGCACGCTTTCGCGGCCCAAAAAGTTTTCGGAGGCTCCGGCAATGATCGATATCATCATCAAGCGCGACGGGCGCAAGGTCCCCTTCGACCCGCAGAAGATCACCGACGCCATCATGAAGGCGTTTCAGGCCAGCAACAGCGCCAAGACCATCCGCACGGCGGAACAGCTGACCCGTCAGGTGCTCGATGAGCTGGAGAAGAACGAGGCCATCGGCGAGCCCTCCGTGGAAGAGGTGCAGGACACCGTCGAGCGCGTGCTGATCGAGAACGGCTTCGTGCGCACCGCCAAGAGCTATATACTCTACCGCGCCGAGCGCAGCCGCGTGCGTGAGATGAACACGCGGCTAATGCGCATTTACGAGGACATTACCAACAAGGCCGCCGTCGATTCCGACATCAAACGCGAAAACGCCAACATCAACGGCGATACCGCCATGGGCGCGATGCTCAAGTACGGTTCCGAGGGCGCCAAGCAGTTCAACCTCATGTTCGTGCTCAAGCCCGAGCACGCCGAGGCGCACCGCAACGGGGATATCCACATCCA
>DVGE01000226.1 GCA_018712885.1 Candidatus Pullichristensenella stercoripullorum
ACTTCTCGATCAGCGAATTGACCGCCGGGCAGCAGCTGGAGATCATCGCGCCGGAATCCTTGCGCATAAACGGCTCGTAGGCGCGCGAAACCAGCTCCGCGCCCACGGCGGTCTCCTCCGCGTCGGCAAAGCCGAGTTTTTTGAGCGTATCGCGCATGTCCTCGATGGTGTCCACTTCCATGGCCACGGGGAAGGACGGGGCCACGCTGGCCACCACGCGCTTGCCCGCGCGGATGGCGTCGCGCACGGTGGGCACGTCCTCGCGGATGCGCTTGGCGTTCTGCGGGCAGGTGACGTAGCAGTTGCCGCACAGCACGCACTCGTCGGCGATGATGTTGGCCTGGCTGTTGGCAAAGCCGATGGCCTTCACCGGGCAGGCGCGGATGCAGGCGTAGCAGTCCTTGCAGCGCGCCTCGTTGAGCTTGAGGTATTCGTTCTTCATGAACACTGACCGCCTTTCGGTGGATGGGCTATGATCGGCGAGCGCAGGCGCGCGGCGGCGCGTCCTCTCCCCGCAAGGGACGGGGCGGGAACGCGCGCGGCGCGCGGGTCAGAGGCGGGGACGGCCTTCACGCCCGCAGCGGGATGGGCGAAGCGGCGGCGCAAGGGCTCGCGGCGGCGCTCCGTCGGGTATCCCCATCAGACTTTGGGAAGGATCTCCTTTTCAAAGAAGGTCTGCACATCCTCGGGCTTGAGGGAGAACTTCTGGTCGTCCACCGTCAGGCAGACGCCGTTCTGACAGTCGCCCATGCAGAAACGGCCGGCCATTTCCACCTTGTCTTCCAGGCCGTGTTCTTTCACCAGCGCCTGCAGGCCTTCGACGATCTGGCGCGAACCCTTGAGATGGCAGGAACTTCCGATGCAGATGGTGATCTTCATGTGTTTTCCTCCTAATATCCTTTCGGCCCGGCAAAGACCGGGCCTGAATTCCATGGTCGCCTATACAGTGATTATAACACAAGTGCGCTATAAATCGCAAGATGAAATGCAAGATATGCTATACAGGAAATGATATATGCCCTGCGCCGGGAAAGCCCGCAGCCGCCCCTCGATCCACAAGACATAAGACCCGAAGCGATCTTCGCGGCCGCAGGCCTTCTAGCGCTCTGCCAGTCTGTTGACTTTGAACATCCTAAGGCCCCGTCCCACGTGGGGCGGGGCCTTGCGCGCGTTGCCTGTGTCAGGTCTCCGGCTCGGCTTTCTTGGCGCGGGTGCGGCGGGCGGGCTTCTTTTCCGCCTCCTGCGCCGGCGCTTCCTCGGCCTTGGGCTTGGCCGCGCGGCGGCGGGCGGGTTTCTTCTCCGCCTCCTGCGCCGGCTCTTCCGCAGCCTTGGCCGTCTTCTTGCGCGCGGCAGGCTTCTTTTCGCCTTCCGCGGCGGGCTTGGCCGCCTTCTTGCGCGCGGGCTTTTCCGGCTTGGGGGCGGTCAGTTCCTCGTAGAGGGCGAGGTACTTCTTCGCCGATTCATCCCAGCCGTAGCTGCCCTGCATGGCGCGGCGGGCCAGCATGTTCCAGACGTCCTTCTTCTCGTGGTAGATGCTCACGGCGCGCTCGATGACGTGGAGCATGTCGTGGGCGTTGTAGTTGAGGAAGCTGAAGCCGTTGCCCTCGCCGGTGTACTCGTTGTAGGACAGCACCGTATCGCGCAAGCCGCCGGTCTCGCGGACGATAGGCAGCGTGCCGTAGCGCAGGGAAATGAGCTGCGAAAGGCCGCAGGGCTCGAACATGGAGGGCATGAGGTACATGTCCGCGCCGGCGTAGATGCGGTGGGACAGTTCATGGTTCATCTGGAAGGTGGCTGAGAGCTGGCCGGCGTACTTCCACTGCGCCCAGTTGAACAGGTCTTCATACTTGCTCTCGCCCATGCCGAGCACGACCATCTGCGCGCCGGTGGACATGATCTCCGCAAGCACGCGCTCGACCAGGTCGAGGCCCTTCTGGGAGTTGAGGCGCGTGACCATGGCGATGATGGGCGCGTCGGCGTTCTCCTGCAGGCCGAGCTGACGCTGGAGGGCGATCTTGTCCCCCGCCTTTTTCTCAAAGGTGTCGGCGGTGTAGTTGACGGCGATGGCCTTGTCGGTCTCCGGATCGTACTCCACGGTGTCGATGCCGTTCAAAATGCCGGTGAGCGAATCGGCGCGGGCGCGGAGCAGGCCGTCGAGCCGCTCGCCGTAGTACGCGGTCTGGATCTCCTGCGCGTAGGTGGGGCTGACGGTGGTGATGTGGTCGGCGAAGACGATGCCGCCCTTGATGAACGAGCACATGCCGTAGAACTCGAGGCTGTCGGCGGTGTAAGCCAGCTCGCCCAAGGAGACCATCTCTTCGATGTCGTCGATCTGGAACAGGCCCTGATACTTGAGGTTGTGGATGGTGAAGACGGTCTTGACGTCCTTGTACTGCTCCAGTTTGCGGTACTGGATGTCCAGCATCGGCGGGATGAGGCCGGTCTGCCAGTCGTTGCAGTGGATGACGTCGGGCACAAAGTCGATCAGCGGCAGGCTCTCCAGCACGGCGCGGCAGAAGTAGGCGAAGCGCTCGCCCTCGTCGGCGCCGTAGCCGTAGATGTAGTTGCGGCCGAAGTACTGCTCGTTGTCGATGAAGTAGAAGGTGATCCCATCGTAGACGAGTTTTTCCACGCCCACGTACTGCCTGCGCCAGCCGAGGTTGACGTAGAAGAACAGCACGTGCTCCATCTTCTCGCGCCACTTCGGTTCGATGGCGGAATACATGGGCAGCATCACGCGCACATCGACGCCAAGGTCGCGCAGGCGCTTGGGCAGCGCGCCCACCACGTCCGCAAGGCCGCCGGTCTTGACGAACGGCACACATTCGCTCGCGGCAAACAGAACTTTCATGTTGGGAAACCCCCTTTACAGAGTGACATTCTTGCCAATGACGATCGGGTACTGCACCTGGCCGATGAGCCGGCCGTGGGTGCGGACGGTGACGTTTTTGTCGAGGATGACGTTTTCAAGCTCCACACTGTCCTCGATCTCGCTGTCCTGCATGATGATGGCGTTCTTGACCGAGGCGTTGCGGCCGATGTGCACGCCGCGGAAGAGCACGCAGTTCTCCACGCTGCCCTCGATGACGCAGCCGTCGGCGACGAGCGAATTCTTCACGTTGTTGCCCTCGCGGTAGACGGCGGGCACGTCGTCGCGCGTCTTGGTGTAGACGGGGCTTTTCTTGAACAGCTCCTGACGGACGTTGTAGTCCAGAAGGTCCATGTTGCAGCGGAAGTAGCTCTTGATGGTCTCGATGCGGCGGTAGTAGCCCTTGAACTCATAGCCGTAGACCTTCAGGGAGCCGGACTTGATGGCGGGCTGGATGAGCTCGCGGTTGATGTCGTGCTCGCCGTGGGCGGCGGCGCCGTCCACCAGGTGCATCAGCAGCGTGCGCTTGATGAGCAGCACGTTCATGTACATGGTATCGTAGTTGGCGGCGTTGGGGTTGACCTCCATATCGCTGATGCGGCCGTCCTTTTCCACGTTGAGGAAGGCGTGGGTGTGCTTGCCGGCGGAGCTCAATTCCATATCGCGGCGCACCTTGGTGTAGAGCAGGGTGATGTCCGCGTCGGTCTCCTCATGCTGGCGGATCATGGGCTCAAAGTTCATGTTGAAGACCATGTTGCTGTTGGTGAGGATGGCCAGTTTCTGCGTGGAACGGCGCAGATAGTCGAAGTTGGCGCGCAGGGCGTCGAGCACGCCCAGGTATTCGCCGCCGGTCTCCTGCGTGACGAAGGGGGGCAGGAGGAACAGGCCGTTGTTGCGGGTGTGCAGATCCCACTCCTTGCCGGAGCCGAGATGATCCATCAGCGAGCGGTAGTTGCGCTGCATGATGACGCCCACGTTGCGCACGCCGGAGTTGACCATGCTGGAGAGGACGAAGTCCACCACGCGATAGCGGCCCGCGAGCGGCAGCGCCGCCACCGAGCGCTGGTTGGTCAGTTCCCGCAGGGAGAGATCGTCCTTGTTAGTATAGATGATGCCCATTACGTTCTTCATTTCGCGTCCGCCTCCCTCTTGGCAACTTCCTGCGCGTCCACCTGCTCGCCCGCGCCCACGCTAAAGCCGGCGGGCAGCGTGGTATCCTGGCCGACGAGGGCGATCTCCCCGTCCTCCGTGCCGACCTGGCAATCCTTGCCGACGACGCAGTTTTCCGCCACGATGGCGCGGCGCACGACCGCGCCGGCCTCGACGCGCGAATAGGGCATGATGACGCTGTCCTCCACGACGGCGCCCTTGGCGATCTCCACGCCGTAGAACAGCACGCTGTTTTTCACCGCGCCGTCCACCTCGCAGCCCTCAGCGATCATGCTGCCCTCCACTTCGGCGTCGTCGCCGATGAAGTGCGGCGGCAATACCGGGCTGCGCGCGTAGACCGGCCAGCGGCTGTCGCTCAGATTGAACTCCGGCGGGATCTTGAGAAGATCCATGTTCGCCTCCCAGAGGCTGGCGATGGTGCCCACGTCCTTCCAATAGCCCTGGAAGGAATAGGCTTTGAGGCAGCGCTTGTCCTCCAGCATGGAGGGGATGATGTTCTTGCCGAAGTCGTTCTTAGAGGCGGCGTTGGCGGCGTCCTTGTCCAGGTACTGTTTGAGCACCGACCAGGTGAATATGTACACGCCCATGCTGGCAAGATTGCTCTTGGGGTTCTTGGGCTTTTCCTCAAATTCGAGGATGGTGTTTTCCTCGTCCACGTTCATGATGCCGAACGAGGGGGCAACTTCCCACGGCACGGGGCGGACGGCGATGGTGATGTCGGCCTGAGAGTCGATGTGCGCGGCGAGCATCTTGTTGTAGTCCATCTTGTAGATGTGGTCGCCGGAGAGGATGAGCACATAGTCCGGATCGTACTGCTCGATGAAGCTGACGTTCTGGTAGATGGCGTTGGCCGTGCCACGGTACCACTCGCCGCTCTTGGCCTTCATGTACGGCGGCAGCACGAACACCCCGCCGTCGAGCAGATCCAGCCCCCACGGCTGGCCCGAGCCGATGTAGCGGTTCAGCTCCAGGGGCTGATACTGCGTGAGCACGCCGACCACGTCGATGCCGGAGTTCGCGCAGTTGGAGAGGGGGAAGTCAATGATCCTGTACTTGCCGCCAAAGGGGACCGCAGGCTTTGCGACCACCTTGGTGAGCAGGCCCAATCTGCTTCCCTGTCCACCAGCGAGCAACATGGCGATGCACCGTTTTTTTCTCATGTCGTCCATCCCTGCCTTTATATGATGAAATATTGGAGAATAGAAGAGTAGTAACTTACACATAACATTATAACGCAAAATCAAAACAAAAGCCATACGCGCAATGGAAAAAAATGTGGCGATTTTTTGGATGAGATGGAAAATTTCAGGAAAGTTTTTCTTTCAGAAAGCAAATTTTGTTCAAATGTGCCATTTTCGACGCTTTAAGAACACGGAAATCGCCAAAATTACACCGGCGCACCGCGAAAAAATGCGTTAAAAAACGGGGAGCGCAGCGCGCTCCCGTTAAGGATGTTATTCGCTTTTCAACATTTCCCCCAGCGCGTCGGCGAGGCGGGCAAGGCCCTCCAGCGACACGGCTTCGCCGCGCACGCGCTCGGGAAGGCCGGCGCGCTCGATGGCCTGCGCGGCGGCTTCGGCGGAGAGGGAAAAGGCGGCGCGCAGGTTGTTTTGCAGCGTCTTGCGGCGCATGGCGAAGGCCGCGGCGAGCACGCGCAAAAAGAGCGCTTCGTCGTTGGGGCGCACGGGGCGCTCATCGTAGAGGTCGATGCGCAGAAAGGCGCTGACCACGTGGGGGCTGGGCTC
>DVGE01000227.1 GCA_018712885.1 Candidatus Pullichristensenella stercoripullorum
CTGGCGGGCGTCATCAGCAAGACCAACGCCATCGCCATCTTCATCAACCAGCTGCGCGAGAAGGTGGGCGTGGTCTACGGCAACCCCGAAGTGACCACCGGCGGCAAGGCGCTGAAGTTCTACGCCTCCGTGCGCATCGACATCCGCAAGAGCGAGTCCATCAAGGACGGCACCGAGATCGTCGGCAACCGCGTGAAGATCAAGGTGGTCAAAAACAAGGTGGCCCCGCCCTTCAAGAGCTGTCAGGTGGACCTGCTCTACGGCGAGGGCATCTCCCGCGAGGGCGAGATGCTCGACCTGGCCGTGGAGCGCGAGCTGATCAAAAAGAGCGGCTCGTTCTACTCCTACAACGGCGAGCGCATCGCCCAAGGCCGCGACGCGGCGCGCAAGTACCTAAAGGAGCACCCCGATGTGTACGACGCGCTGGAAGAAAAGATACGCGCGGCGTTTTTGAGCGGCGCCACCGCCGGCAACGTGGTGGACGAGCCCGCCGAGCCGGAAGAGGCCGAGGAGAACGAGGACGACCTCGACCTCGACGAGATCTAGGGAGAAGTTCAGGAAACCCCGCCCCGCCCGCAGGGAAAGACCTGCGCGGCGGGGTTTTTTGCGCGCCGGAGGAAAGCCTTCGCCGCGCGAGGCGGAGGAAGCGGGCGACCCCCGCGCGGCCCGCGGTATCCGCCGGAGAAGGCCGCACGAGAAAGCCCCGGCAGCGCTTCCCGACGCATCACTTCCGCGGCGCGTCGCTCTGCCGGGACCGTGCCGCCAGGGGAACATAGAGAAAGCATATCCTCAAACGTCCAAAGAACGGCGACTCTATTGCGGCGAAAAAATATGGGGCAACGCTGTTCGCGAAGCCCCGTTTATTCATATTTTCTGTATATTTATGCGTTCAGTGCCGCGCCCCGCGCGCCATTTTCTCCATCATCAAAAGCTCGTAGTCCTCCGGCGCTTCCAGGATCTTCGCAAGCCCCGCGCCGGCGCAGGCAAGCGGCGCGTCGGCCACGCGCACGGGGATGCCCAGGTGGTCGCCCAGGCGCTTGTCCAGCCCGGGGAGCAGCGCCCCGCCGCCGGCCAGCACGCACACGGCGTCGTTGAGGTCGGCGGCCAGTTCCTCCGGGGCGTTGTCCACCACCGAAGCCGCCATGCCGAGCAGTTCGGTCAGAACGCCCTCGCTGGCGCGCGCGGCCATTTCCGGCTTCACGTCGAAGAGCGCGGGCAGGCGCGTTTGCAGATCCAGCCCCGCCGCGCGCATGGGCACGGGCGCGGCGTTGCGCGCCGAGGCAAGGCCGATCTTCACATCCTCGGCGGTCCTGGGGCCGATCAGAAAGCCCCGCTCGGTGCGCAGCAGGCGCGCGAGGCGCTCGTCGATGCGCGCAACGCCGTAGGGCAGATAGGCAAAGGCCGCCACCATGCCGCGGGTAAAGAGCGTGGCGGTGATCTTGCCCGCGCCCACGTCCACCAGCAGCGAGGCCGCCGGCTCGAGGATGGAAAGCCCCGCGCCTACCGCCGTGGCCGCGTCCGAGCGGATCAGCCCCGCCTCCACGCAGCCGGCGTCCAGCGCCGCCTGCAAAAGCGCGTCCTGCTGCACGGGGCGGGCAAAGGGCGCGCAGGTGATGAGGGCGCGCAGGCGCTTGGTCCGCGCGCTCTCCCCGGCGCGCGCGCAGAGCCACTGAAGCAGCCGCCGGGCGTGCTCGCCGTTGCGCAGCGTGCCGTCCGCGATGGGGAAGCACACCTCCACGCCCTCGCTCTCGCGGCCCAGCAGCGCCGCCGCCGCGTCGCCGGCGCATACGGGCTCCTCCGCCCCTTCGCGCACGGCCAGCGCCGCCGCCTGCGAAAAGACGCCGCCCTCGCCCGGCAGCGCCATGCGCGCGTTGCGCGTGCCCAGGTCTATGCCGATGTCCCAGCGCATCCACGATCCCTCCATCTTTCGCTGTGGCCGGCGCGGGGCCGTTTTCCCGCCCGCCGGCCCGTCCATTATACCATACCCGCCGCCGATTTGGGGCGTTGGCAAAAATATTTCCCCAAAATTGCCAAATTCGTATATTGCCGTCACCGCTTGCGCATACTCTGTATCACGGACAACATCACCGACCATTTGGAGGGGAAAGCATGGAACAGGCGATCACACGCGCGCGGCGCACGGGTTGGAGCGACGACGAGAGCAAGCTTCTCTGGGAAACGGCGGACGAGGCGCAACAGCAGGGCCTGCCTTTGAAGGCGGTATTCGAGCGCATCGCCGAAAAGACCGGGCGGCGGCCCAACAGCATCCGCAACTACTACTACGCGCAGGTGCAGAAGCGCGAGGACGGCGTATCCAGGCCGGCGCGCTTCGTGCCCTTTACACAGCAGGAAGTGGACTGGCTGATGGAACAGGTGCTCACCGCCCGCGCCCAGGGGCAGAGCGTGCGCTCCTGCCTGCAATCGCTCGCCGGCGGCGACCACAGCCTGATGCTGCGCTACCAGAACAAGTACCGCGCCGTGCTCAAGAGCCGCCCCGAATACGTGCAAAAGCTGGTGGAAGCGCTCAACGCGCGCGGCGTGCCCTGTGAGACGCCGCAGGTCAACCACCGCGTCCGCCCGGACGTGGCCGCCGCCTGCCAGACCCTGACGGACGAGGGACGGCGCTCGGGCGACGCGGAACTGGCCCGCGCCTGCGAAACGCTGGCAAAGCACCTGCTCGGACGCCGCAGCGGGGAGCGCGAGGCGCTGTGCGAGGCGGCGCAGGCGCTGGTGGACGAGGCCAAGGTGTTCCTCGCCGCCGCGCCGGAGGAGCGCGAGCGCGCTCTGCCGGACTTCTGCGCGCGCATCGGCGAGCGCATCGGGGCATTGGAGGCGCTTTTGCCGGTGGAGTGACGGAAGCGGCGCGGGCCGGGCGGCGCGAAAGGCAGGGAACAGGGCGCGCGCGGGCCCGGAGACGGGCACGGGGCCTCCTTCGGGTCGCGCGCGGACCGAGAGACAGGCACGGCGCTTCTTTCGGGTCGCGCGGGCCGGGAGACAGTCGCGGCAGTGAATAGTTATGCGCTTCGATGAATAACACCGGGAACAGACCGGCCCCGCCTCCGATGCTTGTGGAGGCGGGGCCGGTCTGTTTCTGCCCGTCAGCGCTTTGGGCGGCGCCGCCGCGCCCGCAGGCGCAGGAGCATCTCGCGCGCGTCCGGCAGCAGCGGCAAAAGCGACAGCAGCGCGCAGAGCGGGGCGGCCCACGCCGCCAACGCCGGGCGGAACAACGCGAGCAGACAGGCGGCGATGAGCAGGAGGGCCGTCGGCAGCAGGCGCGGCGTGGGCGCGGCGTAGACGGCGAGGCCGATGAGGGCGGCGAAGACGGCCAGCGCCGCCGCCGCCATCCACTGCGCGCCCAGCGGCGAAAGCGCGCTCAGGGCGGCGGCGGGAACGGCGAGCAGCAGGCGCAGCGGCGCACTCTCGGCACGGTCACGGCGGAAGGGCGTGGCGGCGCATTGCAGCAGCCCCAGCCCCAGCAGGTAGCCCGCCAGTGCCCCCTGCGCGCCGCGCCGCCAGAAGCCGGCCAGCAGCAGAAGGCCGCTGAGGGGATAGAGCAGGGCGCGCAGCGTGGCCGCGGGCATGCGGACGATGGCGGCGGCGTTCGGCACGGAAAAGGTCGCCCTGCCCACGGCGACGGTCATTCCCATCGCCACGAGCGCCGAGAGCGCCGCCGCGCCCGCCATCCAGTCAAGGCCGCAGAACGCGGCGCCCGTCAGCAGCAAGGCGCGCAAAAACGCGCTCAGCGCCGCCGTTTCCCCCTGCCCGGCGGCGCGCAGGTCTTCGTCGGCGAGGCGGGCGAGGGGCAGCGTCGCCCCGATCACCCACAGCGACCGCCATACATCCCGCGGCGGCGGCGCGGCCAGCAGCCACGCCCACACGCTGGGGGCGGCGAGCCCGAAGACGGCGATGAGCAGAAACGTGGCCAGCAGCGCCCCCGTCCACGCGCCGCTCGTGCGCCGCAACGACACCTCCCCGGCGGCGGCGCGGCGAAAGCCCTCGGCCCCGCAGAGCGTGCAGAGCCGCCCCAGCGCGCAGGCCGCGGCCAGCGCCGCGACCTCCCGCGTCCGCCCCAGCAGCGCCGGGAGCAAGAGAAGCAGCGGCACGAACAGTTCCGAGCGCCGTGCAAGGCGTATGCGCATATCATCCATCCTTTCCCGGCCGGCGGCGCTCGCCGCCCGCCAGCCGCGGTCCCAGAAGCGTTTTGCAGGCCTCCGCCGCGCTTTTGGCGCGAACGGCCCCGTGCAAACGCCCTTTTTTGCGGTTTTTCTTCCTATATATTGGCGCTTTCGCGCCGCGATCCCTGTTATCCGGGAAGCAGAAGAGGCTACCGCTTTCCCGACGCTTCCAGGGAACGGAGAAGCCCCGGCGACGCCCTGTTCATGGAAAACGGGAAGGGGCTTCGCAGCCGCGCCGCTCCCCGGGCCGGGGAGAGCCGTTGCCGTCCGTGTGTTTCACGTGAAACAGCGAGCCCCCGCGGCGACGCCGTTCCCCCATGGGGCAAAGCAATTCGCCGCCATGTTCGTGGAGCGTGGGGGCGCCAGCTATCGCTGGCCGGGCGGCAGAGCGGGCCGTCGCCGCCGCCCTGTTTCACGTGAAACAAAGCGGTCTCTCCCGCCGCTGTTTCCACCGGCGCGCGGCGGCTAAAACCCCATGCGCACCGAGAAGATGCCGGTGAGCCCGTCGCGCTCGGCCACGCAGAGGGAGGCGTCGTCGCCGAGGCGCACGCCGCCGTCCGCCAGCGCCAACGCGCAGCTCTTCTCCGCCAGCGCTGGGAAGTTGTTCTCCTTGCTGAGGTGGCCGAGCACGATCTGCCGCGCCCCGCCCTTCACCAGCTCCAGCGCCGCGCGGCCCGCGTCGTCGTTGGCCAGGTGGCCGCGTCTGCCGAGTATGCGCTGTTTGAGCGCGTAGGGGTAGGGGCCGGCGCGAAGCATGTCCGGGTCGTAGTTCGATTCCAGCACCACCGCGTCGGAACCGGCGGCCACGTTCAGCCAGCTCTCGCGCACGCAGCCGATGTCCGTGGCCACGGAAAGGCGCGCGCCGCCGGCGCTGATGGCGTAGCCCACCGGCTGCGCCGCGTCGTGGGGGATGTCGAAGGCCATGACGTTCATGCCGCCGACGTACAGATCCCGCAGCGGTTCATGCACGCGGGCGTTTTTCAGCGCCACGCCGCCGAGCTTGTCCTCCATGGCCGTCCAGGTGCCCTCGGTGGCGTAGACGGGCAGGTCGTAGCGGCGCGAGAGCACGCCCACGCCGCGAATGTGGTCGATATGCTCGTGGGTGACGAGTATGCCCGCCAACCGCGCCGGATCGACGCCGAGCCTGCGCAGTTCCGCGACCACGCGGGCGCAGGAAACGCCGGCGTCTACGAGCAGGTGCCCGCTGTCGCAGCCGACGTAGATGCTGTTGCCGCTGGAGCCGCTGAACAGCGGCGCAAAGCGAAGTTCCAAGGTCTGTTCCTCCCGGCGGCGCGCGCCGCCTCTGTCGTCCTATCGTTCGCCGCCATCCACGCGCCCTGTTTCACGTGAAACATCCTCCGCCGGCACGCCGGTGAGGTCGAAGGCGGGGATGTACTTCTCCTCCGCCGAGGAGAGCTCCTGCACGAAGCCGTCCTCGAGGCCGAGGTCGAAGAGGTGATCCACCACTTCGTCGTATTCCTCCTGCGTCAGCCGGCGCTCGAGCTGATCCACACCGGCGACGTTGCCCATGGGCACGTACTGCGCCATCAGGCTCACCCACGCGCCGGGCAGCTCGGCGGCGATCCAGTCCAGCACCGCCTTGCTCTCCGCCACGCGGCCGGGGAGGATGAGGTGGCGGACGATGACGCCGGAGACGATCGCGCCCTCGCCGTCCAGCCGCACCGGGCCGGTCTGCCGCACCATCTCGCGGATGGCGGCGGAGGCGTGGGCAAAGTAGTCCCTCGCCCCGGAGTAGCGCCCCGCCGCGTCCTCGAAGCGGTATTTGAGGTCGGGGAGATACACGCGCACCAGCCCTTCGAGGCGGCGGATGCTCTCCGCGCGCTCGTATCCGCCCGTGTTCCACACCACGGGTACGGGCAGGCCCCCCTCCAGCGAGGCGAGGATGGGTTCGAGAAAATGCGTGGGGTTGACGAGGTTGATGTTGTGCACGCCCTGGGCGATGAGGTCTGCATAAATATGCTTGAGCCCCTCGACGCTGACGCGCCGGCCAAAGCCCCCGTGGGAGATGCCGTAGTTCTGGCAAAAGCGGCAGCGCAGCGCGCATCCGGAGAAGAAAACCGCCCCGGAACCGCGCGTGCCGCTGATGACGGGCTCTTCGTCGAAGTGTGGCGCGGCGCGGGCGACCACGGCCTCCGCACCCATGCGGCAGACGCCGCCGCCTGTCTCCGCGCGCACGGCGTTGCACATTCGCGGGCAATTATTGCATAAATATTCCATCGCTTGCTCCTTCCGCAGCGGCGGGGGCGCGCCGCAGCGTGATCAGATGCACCTCGGCGCTCGTGCCCAGGCGCAGGGGCAGCCCCTCGCAGCCCACCCCCTGCGAGGTGAGCAAAAACACGCCGTTCTCCTTGCGCCAGCCGCTCAGGTAGCGCCGCTCCTGTTCCGTGAGCGGCAGGAGCGTGCGCTCGCCCAGGCGCGCCTGCCCGCCGTGCGTGCCCCCGGCGAGGATCATGTCCGCCCACGCGCCGCCGCCCCCGGCCTCGGCGGTGAGCGCCGCGGGAAAGCGCGCGGGCGAGTGGGCAAAGGCGATCACGCAGTCCTCCACGCGCGCGCCGCCGGCGAGCGCGGAAAGGTCGCCCTCCGGGGCGATGCCGGCGATGGTCAGCGCTTCCCCATCGCGGCGCAATGTGACGCTCTCGCCGTTCAAAAGGCGCACGCCGCCCACCGCCATGGCCTGCGCAAGCTGCTCGGGCAGCGCGTCGTCCGCCGCGGCGACGGCGAACTTGCCCAGCGGCGCGGAAAAGTCCGCCAGCGCAGAAAGGAAGAGATAGCGATCCGCGGCGGCTTCCGCGGCGACGTCCGCGTCCTCCATGCCCATGCCGTTGAGCGTTTCCCAGAGGCCGGGCGCGGCGTAGTCGCCGCCCAGCAGCAGTATGTCCGGCTCCAGGGCGGCAAGCGACGCCATCATCCGCGCGGCGGCGCGGGCGTCGGCGGGGGAATGGGCGTCGATGTCGGAAACGAAGAGGAGCGTCGTGCCCTCGAAGGCGGCCGGCAGGTCGCGCAGGAAAACGGTTGCGTAGCGCACATGCACCACGCGCGAAGCGGCATAGAGGCCGCCAAGGGCGAAAACCAGCAGCAGAAGCAGCGCCAGGGCGAGCTTCCACCCCCAGCGGCGCTTTTTCCGCGCCGTCCGCTTTTTTGCCGCCATGCTCTCCCCCGCTTTCTCCCGCCGCGCCCGGCCTGTGAAGCCTTTGCGACTTTTCTCCGGGAAAAATCGTTCTTTTGCCCGATTTCCAACACGGCAGACGTTGAAACGCGGGCCGCTATCTATTATAATAGGAATAGTTTCAACCTTCAAGGGCTTTTGTGAAAAGCCGGGGGCAGCAGCCCGCCGGCGCACGGCCCTTTGCGATCAACAGTCAGGGGGAACCCAATGGATACGAGGCGAACGGGCCGGCTCCCATGGGGAGCGGCGGCGCTCATCGCCGCGGCTATCTGCGCGCTTTCGGTGCTGGGTGCGTTTTTGTGCAAACAGGCGTTCGGCCCGAAGGGGTACGGCGAATACACGGCGGTGACGCTCTCGGGCAACCAGGGCGTGCAGGTGACCGGCGACGGCTTTGTCTATTACAACGGCAGCACGCTTTCCAGCGTGTCCTCGGCGGGCGCGCAGCAGTGGAGCTATTCGGTGGGGGCGAACGCCACCTTTGCCGCCGGGGAGAGCGGCGTGGCCGTGTGGTCGGGGCGGCGGCTGAGCGTCATCGGCCGCGACGACGGCGACACCATCTACACCGGCCAGATGGAAGAAGACATACTCTCGGCCAAGGCCGGCGCGGTCTACACCGCCGTGCTGCTCTCGCCCGAGCACGACAGCACGATGGTGCTTCTGGAAAACGGCGGCCGCGAGATCGACCGGCTGACGTTTGCCGACCAGACAGTGCTGGACTACGGCTTTTTCTCCGCCGACAGCCTGTTTTGGGTGATGACGCTCGACACCAGCGGCACGGTGCCGACCACGGCCATCTCCACCTACCGGCCGGGGCGGATGATCGTCGGCTCCATCACCGACCAGCAGCAGCTGATGTACCAGGTGATGTTCCAGTCCTCGCAGGTGGTCTGCGCTGGCACCACGCATTTGAAGGTGTACGACTATACCGGCCGCGAAAACGAGGAAAAGCGCACGCTGATCTACGGCTGGTACCTGGCGGCGGTGGAGGCGGGCGTGGACGACCCGATGATGGCCTTCGTGCCCGACGCGCAGTACGGCACGGAGGGCGGCATGCGCGATGTGCGCATGATGCGCGCGAACGTAGACGAGATTGTGCGCATGCCCTTTGCCTGCACCACGCTGGTGGCCAAGGGCGACCGCGTTTACGGCTTTTCCGCCGACGGGCAGGTGATGGTGGCGCGCACGGGCGTGCAAAAAGTGGACGCCTACGCGCTCAACACCCCCGCCGCCGAGGTCTACGGCGTCACCGACGACCGCGTGGCCGTGATGGGCGCGGGCAACACCGTCTATCTTGTAACGCTGCCCTGAACATAGGCAACCTTCCGCGCCCCCGCGTCGTCCAAAAAAGGAAGATTTGGGAATACGCGGCGGAAAAATGGGGAAGGCTGTTTCCGCTAAGATGATCGGAGGGACTTCGACGTGAATATCATCGACATACTGGTCTTGCTGGTGCTGGCCTTCAGCCTCTTTGCCGGCATGTACAAGGGCTTTCTCGCCTCGGGGCTTTCGCTGCTGGGGCTGGTGGGCTCGTGGTTCGGCGCGCTGCGCCTCTATCCCGCCGTGGCGCGGCTGGCGCTGGAAAACCGCACGCTGATGGGCGTTTTGAGCAACTATCTGGAACCGGCTACGTTTTTTGAGGACATGGCTATCTCCGGCGTCAGCGCCCAGACCAGCGTTTCCGAACTGGTGGCGCGCGGCGGCGACGCGGTCAACGCCGTGGCGGACTATATCGGCGGCAAGATCCCGTTTTTGCGCGACGCCTTTGCCTCCAATCTGAGCTCGGAGGCGTTCTCGGCGCTCAACATCCATTCCATCGCCGACTATTTCGATCAGACGCTGTGGCAGGCCGTGTTCAGCGTGCTGGCCTTCGTGCTCTGCTTCCTGGCGCTCTATTTCCTCGCCACGCTGCTGGTGAACCTGTTCAACCACGTGCTGCGCTTCCCGGTGCTGCGCAGGATCGACTGGCTGCTGGGCGGCCTCTTCGGGCTGGGCCGCGGTCTGGTGATCGCGGCGCTGATCCTCAGCGTGGTCGAGCCGGTGCTGATCTCCTTCGACGTGGAGCTGATGAACTCCCTTAAGCAGGGTTCCGTCACCTACGGCATGCTGATGGGCCAGAACGCCATGGACTTTTTGGGCGTGCGCGGCACGATCAACGACATCGTCGCCTCTGCCAGCCGGCTGTTGACGTAAGCAAACGGCGCCTCGGTCAAGGGGCGCTTTTCGGCATGCGCGCTTTCTGAAGATACAATGTCGCTGCAAACGACCGGGAGGGATACGATGCGATACAGAGCGCTGGGAAAGACGGGCCTCTCCGTCAGCGAGATCGGCCTGGGCGCGGAATGGCTGGAGCGCCACAACGCCGAAGAGGTCAAGGCCGTCATCGACCGCTGCGAAGAACACGGCGTCAACATACTCGACTGCTGGATGCCCGAGCCGAACGTGCGGACCAACATCGGCGCAGCCATCGCCGGCAGGCGCGAGCGCTGGATCATCCAGGGGCACCTCGGCTCCACCTGGCAGAACGGCCAATACGTGCGCACGCGCGAGATGGGGCCGGTGAAAAAGACGTTTGATGACCTGCTCGCGCGCCTGCGCACCGACTACATCGACCTGGGCATGATCCACTTCGTGGATGAAGTCAAAGAATACCATCAGATCATGGAGGGCGAATTTTTGCAGTACGCCCTCGAGCTCAAGCGCTCCGGCGTCATCCGCCACATCGGCATGAGCACGCACAACCCCGCCGTGGGCAAACTGGCGGCGCAGAGCGGCGTGATCGAAATGATCCTCTTCAGCGTCAACCCGGCCTTCGACCTTTTGCCGGCCAACGAGGTGCTGGACGATTACTTCGTGCAGGAGACCTACGGCGGCGCGCTGCACGGCATCGACCCGGCGCGCGCGGAACTGTACAGCCTCTGCGAACAGAACGGCGTGGGCATCACGGTGATGAAGGGCTACGCCGGGGGCCGGCTGTTCTCCGCGCAGACCTCGCCCTTCGGCGCGGCGCTGACGCCGGTGCAGTGCATCCACTACGCGCTGACGCGCCCGGCCGTGGCCAGCATCATGGTCGGCTGCGATACCGTCGCCCACGTGGACGAGGCCGTTTCCTACGAGACGGCCACGGAGGAAGAAAAAGACTACGCCAGCGTGCTCGCCAACGCCCCAGCCCACGCCTGGCGCGGCCAGTGCACCTACTGCGGCCACTGCGCGCCCTGCCCCGCCGGCATCGACATCGCCATGGTCAACAAGCTCTACGACCTGGCCACCATGCAGCCGGAAGTGCCGGCCACGTTGCGCGCGCACTACCAGCAGCTTTCCGCCAACGCGGGCGACTGCGTGGGCTGCAAAGGCTGCGAGGAGCGCTGTCCCTTCGGCGTGCCGGTCGCCAGCCGCATGGAAAAGGCGGCGAAGCTGTTTAAGTAGGAAGAGCCGCCCCACGCGGGCGGCCTTGACATGCTTCGTCAGCCATGCTATAATAACGGCAGGAAGGGATGACGCCTCTGCGTTGGCTTCTCCCCTCTTATTGATGGTGAGCCGCCGTCCGCTAGCGCTGGATGGCGGCTCGTGCTTTATTCTTTGGGATTTCCGTTGTGAATGGAAAACGCCAAAGTGACGATCATGATGACCAGAACGATGAGTTCGTAATCGGTCATACGATCACCCCCTTTGTACAAAGAGGGTCTCAGCCAAGCGCCATCTGTTTCCTTCCTGCCGGGGGGTGTCCCCCGCATACAGCTTATCACATATATCTACCATTTGTCAATATTTCTGCATAAATAGAAGCAGCCGCGCGGAACGCTGCCCTGCGCGGCCTTGACATGTCTCGTCAGCCATGCTATAATAACGGCAGGAAGGGATGGCGCTTCTCTGTTGGCTTCTCCCCTCTGTTACGAGTTGAGCCGCCTACCAGTTCGCGCTGATGGCGGCTCGTGCTTTATCCTTTGGGGTTTCCGTTGTGAATGGAAAACGCCAAAGTGACGATCATGATGACCAGAACGATCAGCTCGTAATCGGTCATACGACCACCCCCTTTTGTAAGAGGGTCTCAGCCAAGCGCCATCTGCTTCCTTCCTGCCGGGGGCTTGCCCCCGCGTACAGCTTATCACATATATCTACCGTTTGTCAATATTTCTGCATGAATAGAAGCAGCCGCGCGGGAACGCTGTCCTGCGCGGCCTTGACATGTCTCGTCAGCCATGCTATAATAACGGCAGGAAGGGATGACGCCTTTGAGCTGGCTTCTCCCCTCTGTGAATGAGTGGAGCCGCCGTCCGCTAGCGCTGGATGGCGGCTCGTGCTTTATCCTTTGGGGTTTCCGTTGTGAATGGAAAACGCCAAAGTGACGATCATGATGACCAGAACGATGAGTTCGTAATCGGTCATACGACCACCCCCTTTTGTAAGAGGGTCTCAGCCAAGCGCCATCTGCTTCCTTCCTGCCGGGGGTGTCCCCCGCGTACAGCTTATCATATATATCTACCATTTGTCAATATTTCTGCATGCACAGAAGCAAAACGGGCCGCCCCACTGGGAGCGGCCCTTGTCCTTATGCCCTTATGCCCTTATTCCTCGCCTTCCGGCTCCTGCGCGGTATCCTCGCCGGCTTCTTCCGGCTCTTCCGGCGCTTCTTCCTCGGCCTCGGCGCGGGCGACGCAGACCACGCGGCTGTTTTCCTGCACGCGCATCAAGCGCACGCCCTGCGTGTTGCGGCCCTGCACGGAAATGGAGCTCACCGGCGTGCGGATGACGGTGCCATCGTCGGTGATGATGAGTATGTCCTCCTCCTCGTTGACCAGCAGCTGCCCGGCGAGGGCGCCGGTCTTGTCCGTGAGGTTCATGGCCTTGATGCCC
>DVGE01000228.1 GCA_018712885.1 Candidatus Pullichristensenella stercoripullorum
AAGGCCATCACCTACCCGCGCACGGACAGCCGCTGCCTGCCGCCGGACATGCGCGAAAAGGCGCTGAACGCGCTCAGGCATCTGCCGCCGCAGTACCACCCCCTGCTCAAGGCCCCGGCGTTTGACCCCAATATGAACTCCAAGCGCTTTTACGACGCCTCCAAGGTCTCCGACCACCACGCCATCATCCCCACCGAACGCCGCCCGGGGGCGCTGACGGCGGACGAGGAGGCGCTCTACGACCTCGTGGTCCGCAGCCTCATCGCCGCCCATTACCCGGACTATGCCTATGGATCGACGCGCCTGCGCGTCGTGGTCGGCGGCCACGAATTCCGCGCCGACGGGGCCGTGCCGATGGACATGGGCTGGCGCGCCGTGCTTGCGCCGGCGGAGAAAAAGGCGGCCACGCCGCTGCCGGACGTGCGCGAGGGCGAAACGCGCGTGGCGCAAAAGGTCAGCGCCCGCAAAAAGCAGACCAAGCCCCCGGAAAAGCTCAACGACGCCTCGCTGCTCTCCCTGATGGAGCACGCCGGGCAGGAACTGGAGGACGAGGAACTGCGCGAGCGCATGAAGTCCTCCGGTCTCGGCACGCCCGCCACCCGCGCCGCCACCATCGAACGGCTCATCGAGGTGGGGCTGGCCGAGCGCGCGGGCAAGAACATCGTTTCCACGGAGAAGGGCCGCAAACTGATCGCCGTCGCCCCGGAGCAGATCGCCTCCGCCGCCACCACCGGCAAGTGGGAAAAGGCGCTCAACGACATGGCCGTCAACCCGGACGCCGCCTTGCGCGCCCAGAAGCGCGACCGATTTTTGCTGGGCATCCGCCGCTTCACCATTTTCCTGGTGGACGCGGCGAAAACGGCCCCGGCGGACGTGCGCTTCGAGCGCGAGGAGCCAAGGCCGAAGAAGCGCGCCGCGGCGCGCAAGACAGCGCCCCGCAGCGGCGCGGCGAAAACGCCTGCCGCCCGCAAGCCTTCCGCGCCAAAAAAGAGCGCCCCCGCGCCCAAGGACGGAAAAAGCAAAACCGCTTCTGACGTTTGATCAGAAGCGGTTTTGCGTCCGCACGCCTATCCCAGCTCCGCGCCGCTTTCGCGCATGGCGACGATGGTGCGGGAGATGAGGTCGTCCAGCGTCCAGCCGAGCATCTCCGCGCCCTGGCGGATGACGTCGCGGGAACAGCCGGCGGCGAACTTCTTGTCCTTGAACTTCTTTTTCACCGAGGGCAGCTCCAGATCGTCCAGGCTGCGCGAGGGGCGCATGATGGCCACGGCGCTGATCAGGCCGGTCAGCTCGTCCACGGCGAAGAGCACCTTTTCCATCTCGTGCTCGGGCTTTACGTCGCTGCACAGGCCGTAGCCGTGGCAGACCACGGCGTGGATGAAGCGCTCGTCGCAGCCGGCGTTTTCCAATAGCTCGCGCGCCTTTTGGCAGTGCTCCTCGGGCCACTGTTCAAAGTCCACATCGTGTAAAAGGCCGACGTTGGCCCAGAAGTCCGCCTCGTCGCCATAGCCCAGCTCGCCCGCGAAATAGCGCATCACGCCCTCCAGCGTGCGCGCGTGGCGCAGGTGGAACTCGCCCTGATTGTACTGCGTGAGCAGCGCCCACGCCTCGTCTCTGGTCATATTATCCTTCCTTTCCATCGCGTCAGCAGCAGAAGAAATAGCCCCCGCGCCCGCAGCAGCAGCTCAACAGCAGGTTGCCCAGGCACAGCCACGTACAGGTGTTGTCCATGCCGGACATGCCGTAGCGCCGTCCGGTCTGGCGGTAGGTCTGGCCGGCGTATTGCAGGCGCTGCAAAAGCTGGCGGTACTCGAGGTTGTCCGGCTCGCGGCTGACCGCCTGCTGCGCGTAATTGAGCGCGGCGACATCGTTGCCCAGCCCCATGTGGGCGTTGGCCATGTAAAAGTACCAGCGCGCCGGGCGGTCCTGCATCTTTTCCAGCAGGTCGAGGGCCTCGCGGTAGTGGCCGGAGTTGATGAAGTTGCGCGCCGCCTGCATCTCCGGGCTCTCGTTTGGCTGCGCCCGCTGCTGCTGGCCGCCGTAGCTGGAGGCGTCCCACCAGCCGCCGAAGTCGCCCCAGCCCCAACCCCAGCCGGAACCGCCGTAGCCGCCGCCATAGCCGCCCTGCCCGGAGCCGTAGGAGCCCGCGCCGCGCGAGGAACCGGGGTTGGGGTTCGCATGCCGGTTCATGATCTGGCTGTACGCGGCGTTGATCTCCTTCATCTTCGCCTCGGCCTCGGGCGAGCCGCCGTTGACGTCCGGGTGGTACTTCTTGGCCAGTTTGCGGTAGGCCGCCTTCACCTCGTCGTCCGAGGCGCCGGGTTCAAGTCCCAATACCCGGTAGGGGTCCTGGATCATTGTTTCTCTCCTTTTCTCTCCTCCGCCGGGGCGAAGGACGGGTCGCGCTTTTTGCGCACAGAAACGTATTTGGCCCACACGCCCGAGTACAGCACGCTGCGCAAAATCTCCACATCCTGCACAAGCGGCAGCACCTCGAACGCCTGCGTGCAACGGCCGATGAGCATGGTCAGGGCGCTCTCCACCGCCTGCTCAAAGCCCTCGCCCGCAAGGGCGGTCAGGGGGTTGTAGGCTCCGCGCTTTTCGTCGGCGGTCAGGTCGTCGTAGGCGTCCATGACGTAGATGAAGCGGCCGAGGTATTCGCCCATGGTGCGCAGGGGGACTTCCCACTCGTCGCGGCGGTAGACGAACAGTTCGCCCAGGAGCCTGCCAAAGCACTTGGCGGGGGCGTCCACGTCCATCTCCCGGCGCTTTTCGATCTGGCCCAGGTCGCGCACGCCCGCTTCGATGGCGGCGCACTTTTCGCCCCAGCGCGCCTCCACGCGGCGGTAGCCGCGCTTTAACGCCTCTGCTCCGGCGCGGCGCAGAAGGTTGCGCTCATCGGCCCAGTCGTCCATCAGCTTATGATAGGCGAGGGCGATGTTCATGTCCGCCGCGTAGGCGGTGAACTCGTTCTCCATCCACGGATGCTTTTTGCGCGGGTGCGGGGCGCAGCGCTCCTCGCCGCTTTTCTCCGCAGGCTCGTAGAGCGAAGAGAGGGTGAGAAGCAGAAAC
>DVGE01000229.1 GCA_018712885.1 Candidatus Pullichristensenella stercoripullorum
AGCCACTCCAACCGCAAGACGCGCCGCACCTGGGCGCCCAACACGCAGCGCGTCCGCGTGATGGTCAACGGCACGCCTACGCGCATGTTCGTTTGCACCCGCTGCCTGCGCAGCAATAAGGTGGAGCGCGCTCTCTAAGCCGTCCGCCCCTATCCGAAAGGCCGTTTCCGCGTTTTCCGTCGTTTGACGGGTGAGGCGGGGGCGGTCTTTTCGGTATACCTTTGCGCGGCATGAAGGGAGGGAAGGTCGTGAAGCATGTTCGCCCAAAATGGTTTCTCTCGCTGCTGTTCGGGGCGCTCTCCCTGGCGGCGCTGATCCTGCTTTTGCTGTGCCTGCCCGCCGTACAAGCAAGCGGGCGCGTGCCGATGTACTTTTACGGGAGCATCATGGCGGGCGTCGCTTATTCCGCGTTCTGGCACATACACGACCTCTTTGCCCGCAGGCCGTTTGCTGTGTACGAGATCGAGCGCAAACGGATGGAATGGGGCGTCGCGCACATCGTGCGGCTGGGGAAAAGCATGGCCCCGCCGCTCGTCCTGATCATGGCTGTGGGGCTCATCTTCGCCGCGCAGTGGATGCATGCGGCCATCGCCGCGAAGGAAGGGATCTTCGCGTTCTTCGGGGCTGGGTTTTTCGCGCTGTTCCTCGCCGTATGCATATATCTTCTGCGCACCTGTGTGGGTAAGAATCGCGGCGCGCTCTATGTCGTCCGGGAGGATGACTGGAAGGATGAAGCGCCGGCGTGGGAGGACGGCGCGCCGGCGAGGGTGAACGCAGAGGTGCGTCCGGGCAGGCCCTGGGTCGTGCTGCGGGCGGGCCTCGCGGCGCTGGGCATCGCGGCGCTCGCGGCCGTCGCCTGCGTGTTCATCGCCAGGGGCGCGCCGTGGTACGCGATCGCGGCCGTGCTGGGCGGCTGGGCCTTCTGGACGTATTGCAGCTGGGATCTCGTGCGCGCCGGCGTAGAAGAACTGGCCGGGAAGAGGCGGCGACGCTGAATCCGAGAAGGGATGGCGATGAACATGTTCCGTCCGGGGCGGAAAGGGGCGCTGTGGTATATCGGCTGCGTCCTTTCCCTCGTTTTTCTGTGCGCATGGGAGTATTTCACCATCGCCATGGGCGCGCCGTGGTTCTTTCCGCTTTTTGGCGGCGTGTTGCTGGTGAAGGTCGCGTCGGACTTCGTTCGCGGCCTGCGGACGCGGCGGCACGCGGAGGATGCAGAGGAAGAGGCACAGCCGGATGCGGAGGAAGAGGCGCAGGAAAAAGCGAGACTGCATGGGTTGCCCGCTAGCGTGGTCAAAGCCGTGTGGGCAGCGATCCTGGTTTCTGGCTCTTTCTTGCTTGTCATCCTGTTTGCGGGCGCATTGAATGCCGCTCTGAATTCCAAAGGCTCATGGGCAATTTGGATGTTCCCTGCCTTAGTGCTGTGCATGCTGGGCGGCCACATTTCTCTGGCCTGCATCGTCTTGCGCAGCCTTCCGGGGAAGAAACGGCCGCGGCGCGACCCGGCATCGGAGATACGTTGGCCCCTCTTTTGCTTTGGCCTCTGCTTTGCCATCTCTGGCAGTTTTTTCATCGCCGCGTATCTGACTGCGGCTGTCCCGCAGGGGCAACCGTGGTCACCTTGCCTGTTCGCCGTGCCGCACGTTGCCATTGGCGTTGCCTTTGCCATCTCCGCGGTGCGCAAGCCATCCAAGGATGCGCCGGAAGGGGACGCCTTGCCACGCACCTGCCCGCGCTGCGAGGCGACGGTGCCGGCGGGCGAGCGCATTTGCCCGCGCTGCGGGAAGCGCGTGCGGGCGGGAAAGGCGAAAGCGGGAACCTGAGGGCGCTGCCATCCGTCCAAGAAGGGAATTGATGGCAGGGGAGGGTTTGCCCATGAAGAGCGTCAAGCCCGGGCGCGGGCCTTCGCTGTTTGGCGGCGCGGCCTCAGTGATCGCGGCGGTGATCGGCGTGATCTGGATCGCCGTTGCCGCCTCGATGAACGCGCCGGTGTATTTCTGTCTGTTTGGCGTTGTGTTCGTGGGGCTCGCCATCGCGCATGCGTTGTACGACCTTTACAACGCCACGGCCAAACGGCGCTTCTCCCTCTTCGACGTCACGGAGGAGGGCGAGGAGCCCGATCCGCTCGCGCGCGAGGATGGAAGCGGCGGCGCGGAGGCCTTTTGCCCCGCCTGCGGCGCAAAGGTGGCGGCGGACGACCGCTTCTGCCGCAAGTGCGGACGGGAACTGTGACGGATACGGGAACGGCCCGGGGCTGATGGACAGTCCCGGGCCGTTTCGTTTTCAGAATCTCCAGAGCAGAAAACCGGCGCTGATGAGCAGGATGGCCAGAACGCTCATCCACAGCCAGCTCGGCAGGCTGCAAAGCAGGAGGATGACCCCCACCACCATCAGCCCCAGACCAAACCACCTGGAAACGCCGCTTCGTTGACCGCCGCGGCGGTCTTTGCACGCCCTGTTCATGCCATCGCCTCCCCGATATACTATGCGAGCAGGCGGCGGGGGTGCGTCAGGCGTTTTCCTCGGGGTGGAGCTGCCGCCAGGAGGCGCGCAGGCTGCTTATGAACGCCTTGGCGTCGTCCGCGCCGAAGAGGGCGCTGCCGGCGACGATGACGTCCGCGCCGCGGCGCATCATCTCGGCGGCGGTGACGGTGTTGGCCCCGCCGTCCACTTCCAGCATGGCCTTGGAGCCGGCGCGGTCGAGCATGGCGCGGATCTCGGCGATCTTGTCCAGGCACTCGGGGATCATTTTTTGGCCGCCGAAACCGGGATTGACCGTCATCACCAGCACGAGGTCGAGGCTGGGCAGCAGATAGCGCAGGCAGTCCGGCGAGGTGCCGGGGTTGAGGGCGAGGCCGGCGAGACAGCCGTGCTCGCGGATGAGGGCGAGCGTGCGGTGCAAATGGCCGCCGGCCTCGGCGTGGATGG
Source organism: Candidatus Pullichristensenella stercoripullorum (assembly GCA_018712885.1). Taxonomy (GTDB): domain Bacteria; phylum Bacillota; class Clostridia; order Christensenellales; family Aristaeellaceae; genus Pullichristensenella; species Pullichristensenella stercoripullorum. The sequence goes on from DVGE01000229.1 coordinate 2,929, forward strand.
TGATGATCTTCGCGCCGGCCTGGGCGAAGTTTTCCACCTGCGTTTCCGGGTGCTCGACCATCAGGTGGGCGTCCACCGGCAGCGGGCCCCGGGCGGCCGCTTTGCAGATGCCGGAGCCGAAGGTGATGTTGGGCACGAAGCTGCCGTCCATGACGTCGAAGTGCAGCTGATCGGCGCCGGCGGCGGCCATGCGCTCGATCTCCGCGCCGATGACACGGAGATCCGCGGCCAGCAGCGACGGGGCGACCTTAACCATAGCGATCCCTCCAACGAATCCTCATTTCTTCCAGAAGCGCCACATAGCGCGCGTGGCGCTCTTTGTCCACCTCCCCCGCCGCCACCGCCGCGCGCACGGCGCAATCCGGCTCGGTGGCGTGGTAGCAGGGGGAGAAGCGGCATTGCCCTTCATAGGGGGCGAACTCCGGGTAGCCGTCCTTGAGCAGCACCGGGTCGCAGAGCTTTGTTTCCAGCAGGCTGAAGCCGGGCGTGTCCAGCGCCATGCCGCCGCCTTCCAGCGGGATCAGCTCGCAGTGGCGCGTGGTGTGGCGGCCGCGCTCGATCTTCTGCGAAACGTCGCCCGTTTGCAGGCCGAAGCCGTAGAGGGCGTTGAGCAGCGTGGACTTGCCCGCGCCGGACTGGCCGGCTACGGCGTGCACATGCCCGCGCAGGCGCGCGCGCAGCGCTTCCACGCCCTCGCCCGTGCGCGCGCAGACGGGGAAAACGTCCGCGCCCGCACCGCGGTACTGATGGGCGATGTGTTCCGCCGTTTGCGGGTCGAGGTCGCCCTTGTTGACGGCGATGACGACTTCGATGCCCTGTTCCCGCGCCGCGAGCAGCAGGCGGTCGGCCATGAGCAGATCCGGCTCCGGCGCGGCGGCGGCGATGACGACGAGCACGGTGTCGATATTGGCGACCGGCGGGCGCGCGAGCTGGCTTTTGCGCGGGAGGATGGCTTTGAGCCAGCCGTCTTCCTCCTCCGTGCCCGGCTCGAATTCCACTTTGTCGCCCACCATGGGCTTTAGGTGCGCGCGGCGCAGCTTGGCCTGCGCGCGCAGCTGATGCGTCCGCCCCTGCGCGTCGAGGACGTAGTAAAAGCCGCCCACACCGCGCGTGATGATGCCCTGCAACCGATCTCCTCCTACTCGAACATGACCTGTGTTTCTACCATGAGCACGCCGTCCATGTACTCGCGCACGGTGTGCAGCCCCTGCTCGACGCTGGAGAGCTCGATGGAATAGGTGCCCGCGTCCAGCATGCCGCTGAAGCCGGTGAAGGCCGCGCCCGAGGGGGGCGTGATCTCCAACGCCACTTCCACATCGTCCAGCGGCACGACGATGGTGTAGTTCGACGCCGGATAATAGAGCATCTGGCGCGGTTGGCTGATGGTCAAAACGATCTGCGTGCCCTCGGCGACTGTTTCCCCCGAGGGGATGGACTGGGCGATGACCGTGCCGGCAGGCGCGTCCGCCGAATAGCCGGGGACGGGTTCGCCGAGCGTCAGGCCCTGCGCCTCGGCCAGCGCCTGCGCGCCCTCATACGTAAGGCCGGTGAGGGGCGGCACTTCCACGGTCTCGGCGCTGAGGATGAGGACGATGTCCTCCTCGCGGGTGATGTAGCCCGCCTCGGGCGTCTGGCCGGCGACGCAGCCGATGGGCTGTTCGCTGACGGCGTAGGTGACGGAGACGTGTTCGCCGGCGATGCCCAGGCCGGTCAGCTCCTCATAGACCTGTTCCAGCGTCCAGCCGGTCATGTCTTCCAGATAGACCCACTGGCTGCCGGCGCTGACGGTGATGGAGATCTGCGTTCCCCGCCGGCGCTTTTCGCCCGCTTCCACGCTCTGGTCGATCACCATTCCCTGCGGGTATTCCTCGCTGTAGGCGTATTCGACGACGGGCGTGAAGCCGCGCTGGGCGATGACGCCGGTGGCGGCGGCTTCCTCCGAGCCGATGGTGAGGGGCACGCTCTCCATGTTGTGCACCGCCGCGAAGTACCAGATGAGCACGCCGACGATGGCCACGCCCACGCCAATGGCGGCGAAGAACGACACCCTTTGCAAACGGCGCTTGCGGCGCAGGGCCTTGCGGCGCTCTTCCTCGCGCTGGCGCTCCTGCTCCTCGCGCGTCATCGGATAGGCGACGAAGCCGCCCCGGGGATGCGTCACCGCCTTGCGCAGATCGCCGGCGAACTCGGCGGCGGTCTGGTAGCGGCGGGCGCTCTCCTTGGCCAGGGCGCGCATGACCACTTCGTCCAGCGCGCGGGAAACGGCGGGGTTGAGCTCGCGCATGGAGCGCGGCTCCTCGCTGACGTGTTTGAGGGCCACGGACACGGCGGTGTCGCCGTCGAAGGGCACCTGGCCGGTGAGCATCTCGTAGAGCACGACGCCCACGGAGTAGAGGTCGCTCTTTTCGTCAGCCACCTCGCCGGACGCCTGTTCGGGCGAGAAGTAGTGCACGCTGCCCAGGGCCGAGTTCTGCTTGTCGTCCACGCGGGTGGTCTGGGCGGTCTTTAAGCGCGCGATGCCGAAATCGGCCACCTTGACCTTGCCGTTTGCGTCCACGAGGATATTCTGGGGCTTGATGTCGCGGTGGACGATGCCGTTTTTGTGGGCGTGGTCCACGGCGGCGAGTATGCGGATGACCATGCGCACGGCGGTCTCCGGGGCGATGCGGCCGCGTTCGCGGATGAGGTCCTTGAGGGTCTTGCCGGGGACGTACTCCATGACGATATAGCGCATGTCGTTGTCCTTGCCGACATCGAGGAGGTTGACGATGTTTTCATGCGACATCTTGGCCGCGGCCTCGGCCTCGCGGCTGAAGCGGCGCACGAATTCCTCGTCCTGCTCGTATTCCGGACGCAGGACTTTGATGGCGACGGTGCGCCGGTTGAGCTTGTCCCAGGCGCGGTAGACCACGGCCATGCCGCCGGTGCCGACGACGGCCTCGATCTCGTAGCGCCCGGAGATCACGCGACCGATCATTTCTTTTCCTCCTCGCAGGTGACCAGGAGGACGGTGATGTTGTCGTGTCCGCCGCGATGCAGGGCGCGCTCGATGAGCGTGGAGACCTTGTCTTCCATGCGCATGCCGCTGAGCATGATCTCGAGCAGCTCGCGCTCGCTCAGGGCGTTGGAAAGGCCGTCCGAACAGAGCAGAAACACGTCGTTCGGGCGGGTGTCGAGGCGCAGAAGATCGACCTCGACCGTTTCGGCGGTGCCCAGGGCGCGGGTGATGTAGTTGCGCTTGGGGTGGCTGAGGGCCTCGCTGGGGGTGATGAGGCCGCTTAGGACCATCTCCTCCACCAGCGTGTGATCCGTCGTCACCTGCAAGATGGCGCGGTTGCGGATGAGGTAGGCGCGGCTGTCGCCCACCTGGGCGATGTGGGCGATGTTGCCCTCCATGCACAGGGCGGTGATGGTGGTGCCCATGCCCAGGCAGCCCTCGCGCTCTTTCGAGGCGCGCCAGATCTCCGCGTTGGCGCGCTCCACGGCGCGGCGCAGCGCTTCCTCGGTAGGCTGGATGGGCGTGCGCATCTCCTCTTCGAGCACGCGCACGGCCATGGCGCTGGCCACTTCGCCGGCGTTGTGGCCGCCCATGCCGTCGGCCACGGCGCAGAAACGCTCGCCCGGCTTGGGGGCGTAATAGCTGTCCTCGTTGATCGGGCGTACCCGGCCGATGTCGGTGGCGGCGTATACTTTCATGGCGTGCTCCTTTGTTTGCCGGCGTTATCGCTCCTGGCGGTCTTCCAACACGCGGCGGCGCAGTTGGCCGCAGGCGCCTTCGATGTCCGCGCCCATTTCGCGGCGCACGGTGGCGGAGATGCGGCGCGCCTCCAGACGGCGCAAAAAGTTCTGTACGTCCGCGCGCGTGGGCGGATGCAGGTCGCGCTCGCGCACGGCGTTGAGGGGGATGAGGTTGACGTGGCAGCGCAGGCCGCGCAGGCGCAAGGCCAGTTCGTCGGCGTGGCGCAGATCGCTGTTGACGCCCTTGACCAGCGCGTATTCGAAGATGACGCGGCGGCCGGTCTTTTCGACATATTCGCGGGCGGCGCAAAGCACGTCCTCGATGGCGTAGGCGTTGGCCACAGGCAGAAGCTGCTTGCGCACCTCGTCGTTGGGGGCGTGCAGGGAGATGGAGAGCGTCACCGGCAGGCCCTCGTTGGCGAGATCGCGCATCCGCGGAACGAGGCCGCAGGTGGAGAGCGATATGTTGCGCAGGGAGATGTTCGTGCGCTCCGGGGAATTGACCAGGCGCAGAAACTTCACCGTGTTTTCGTAGTTGTCCAGCGGTTCGCCGCTGCCCATGAGCACGATGTTGTGGACGCGCCGCCCTTCCGGGGCGAGC
>DVGE01000230.1 GCA_018712885.1 Candidatus Pullichristensenella stercoripullorum
AACAGCGCCGCTTCCAGCGCGCTCTTGTGCTTCGCCGTGCGCGCGGAAAAGATGTCGGCGCGCACCGAGGCGTCGTAGAGCGCGGGAATGGTGGAGGCAAAGGACTGATAGGTGGTATACAGCCCCTCAAACGCCGCTGCGCGCACGCCGCGGTCGCGCTCCATCATCAGGGGGATGTAGTTGGCGTGGGTGATGCGCACGTCCTCGCCGTCCGCGCCCTTGATGACGGGAAATTTCATGTCCGCGTCGGCGAGCATGGTGTAAATGGTGTCCGGCGCGGCGGCCATCTCTCCGGCCATGGCCACGATGCGCTCCTCCGCCTTGGAGAGCGTGTGCGGCCGCTGCCGCTCCACCTCGCGCAGCATGACGGCGAACTCGGAAAACGCCGGCTTCTCGCATACGGAGGCAATGTACTCCGCCGGCAGGGAGAGCAGCTCCGGCGTCAAAAAGCTCGCCGCCGTCTCCACCCTGGTGATCAGTGCCTGCGCCCGCGCCGTCAGCGCCTGGTTCGCGGCAACGCGGTTGTCCTCGTCGCGGCGCATGCGCGCGTAGGCAAACACCGTGGCGGCGATCTCCTGCATGGAGGCAAAGTGGCGCAGCGCCTCCAGAAGCGTTTCCTCATCTCCCAGCGCCCCCTCGAAGCGGCCAAAGTCCGCGGCCAGCTTTTCCGCGGCGCGCAGGGCGTTCTCCCAATCCTCGTTGCTTTCGTAGATGTCCTCCAGCCGCCAGCGGTACGCAAGCGGTATGTCCTTGCGTTCGGTCATCGCGAAAATGTTCCTCCTTGTTTGGAAAAGCCCCCGGGCAGAGCCGGGGGCGTCGTCTCAGTGCCTGTGCTTGATAAAGTCCAGCGCCTTGGCCGCCTCCATCGCCACGATGGGGAAGAGGATGAGCGCCAGCGCCCAGAGGTACAGTCCCGTGGGCAGCAAGACCAGCTCAAAGGCCATGCGCACCGGCGGCACGAAGGCCACCAGCATCACCAGCGCGAACGAGGCCAGCGCCGCCCAGTTGAGCTTGTGGTTGGTGAACGGGCCGATCTTGAACAGAGAATGGGTGGAGCGCATGTTGAACGCCTGCACCACCTGCGAAAGCGCCAGCACGAGGAAGGCCATCGTCTGCCCGGCCTGTTCGCTGCCGCCCTGATGCTCGCCGATCCAGTAGCCGATGAGCGTCAGCGCACCAAACATTGCGCCCTGCAAGGCAATCTGCAGCCCATAGCCCTTGGCAAACAGCCCTTCGCTGCGGGGGCGGGGCTTGTGCTCCATCACGTCCTTTTCTACCGGTTCCATGCCCAGCGCAATGGCAGGCAGGCTGTCGGTGGCCAGGTTGATGAGCAGCAGCTGCATGGACAGAAGCGGCGTGCGGTGCCAGAGGATCATGGCGAAGAACACGCACAGTATCTCGCCGATGTTCGTGCCCAGCAGGAAGCCCACGACCTTCTTGATGTTGTCGTAGATGCCGCGGCCCTCGCGCACGGCGTCGACGATGGTGGTGAAGTTGTCGTCGGTCAGCGTCATATCCGCCGCGCCCTTGGCCACGTCGGTTCCGGTGATGCCCATGGCGCAGCCGATGTCGGCGGCCTTGAGCGCGGGCGCGTCGTTGACGCCGTCGCCGGTCATGGAAACGATCTCGCCCTGGCTCTGCCAGGCGCGCACGATGCGTATCTTGTCCTCGGGCGACACGCGGGCGTAGACGGAGATATTGCGCACGCGCGCGGCCAGTTCTTCATCAGAAAGACTGGCCAGCTCCGCGCCGGTCATGGCCTCGTTGCCCTCCACGAGTATGCCCAGCTCGCGGGCGATGGCGGCGGCGGTGACGACGTGGTCGCCGGTGATCATCACCGGGGTGATGCCCGCCCTGCGGCAGATCTTCACCGCCTCGCGCACCTCGGGGCGCGGCGGGTCGATCATGCCCACCAGGCCGATGAGCGTCAGGCCATTTTCCAGCTCTTCCGGGGTGGGGTTTTCCGGCGCCTTGTCGAGCTTTTTCGTAGCCACGGCCAGCACGCGCAGCGCCTGCTGGCTCATGTCGTTGACGATGTCCTCGGCCTCCTCCGGGCAGCCGCCCTTGACGCAGCGGTCCTCGATGACGTCGAACGCGCCCTTGACGATGGCGATATATTCGCCGTCGATCTTGTGCACGGTGGTCATGAGCTTGCGGTCGGAATCAAAGGGAATTTCGGCAAGGCGGGGGTACTTGCGGTTGAGCGCCGCCTTGGTGATGCCGTTTTTCGCCGCGGCGGCGACGATGGCCGTCTCCGTGGGGTCGCCGATGTGCTTTTCCTTGCCGTTCTCCATCTCTATGCTGCCATCGCAGCAGAGCGTGGCAAAGGAGAGCAGGCGGCGCACCGCGTCCGAGCAGTTGGCGCTGATTTCCTCCGTGCCGCGGCCATCCACGGCATAGGCGCGGGTGAGCGTCATGCGGTTCTGCGTCAGCGTACCGGTCTTGTCCGAGCAGATGATGGAGGCGCTGCCCAAGGTCTCCACGGCGGGCAGGCGGCGGATGATGGCGTTTTTCTTCGCCATGCGCTGTATGCCGATGGAGAGCACCACCGTGACGATGGCGGGCAGGCCCTCGGGGATGGCGGAGACCGCCAGAGAGACGCTGGTCATGAAGATCTCCAATACGGGGATCTTGTTGAGCAGGCCGATGACGAAGATCACCGCGCAGGCGGCGAGGGCGACGATGCCCAGCAGCTTGCCCATGCGCGCCAGCTTGTGCTGAAGGGGCGTCTGCGTGTCGTCCGCGCCCTCGAGCAGCCCGGCGATGCGGCCCATCTCCGTGTCCATGCCCGTGCCGGTGACGATGGCGCGGCCGCGCCCGTAGGTCACGGAACAGCCGGAATAGAGCATGTTCACGCGGTCGCCCAGCGGCGCGCCCTCGGCCACGGACGCCTGCGCGTCCTTTTCCACGGGCACGGATTCGCCAGTGAGCGCCGATTCCTCGCTTTTGAGGCTGGCCGATTCGATCAGCCGCGCGTCCGCGGGCACGAAATCGCCCGCTTCGACGAGGATGACGTCGCCCGGCACCAGGTCGCTGGCGTCGATGACCGCTTCGCGGCCGTTGCGCAGCACGCGCGCGTGCGGGGCGGACATGCTCTTGAGCGCTTCCATGGCCTTTTCCGCCTTGCTCTCCTGCATCATGCCCATGATGGCGTTGAGGATGACGATGGCCAAAATCAGCGCCGGTTCCAGAAACTCCCGCGTCTCCCCGCTCTGGGCGGCGACAAAGAAGGAGATGATGGCGGCGATGATGAGTATGATGATCATCGTGTCCTTGAACTGGGCGAGGAAGCGCATCAAAAGCGAGGGCTTCTTCTGTTCGCGCAGCACGTTTTTGCCGTACTTTTCGCGCGCCTGTTCCAGCTGCGCCTGGTTAAGGCCCTTTTGCGGGTCGACGCCAAAGTGCTCGAACAGGTCGTCCAGCGGTTCAGTGTAGAAATTCATGGTATCCTCCTGTTATTGCCGGGAGAGCGTGGCCAGCATCACGGCCTTGATGGTGTGCAGGCGGTTCTCCGCCTCGTCGAAGACCACCGAGCGCTTGCTTTCAAACACTTCGTTGGTCACTTCCATCTCCGTCAGGCCGAATTTTTCGTGGATCTCGCGCCCCACCTCGGTGCCAAGGTCGTGATACGAGGGCAGGCAGTGCATGAAAATGGCGCAGTCGGCGGCGTTTTCAAAGGCCGCGGCGTTCACCTGATAGGGCTGCAAAAGCTCGATGCGCTCCTTCCACACCGAATCCGGTTCGCCCATCGAGACCCAGATGTCGGTGTAGAGCACATCCGCGCCGCGCGTGCCGTCGGCAACGTCCGAGGTCAGGGTCACGCTGCCGCCGGTGTTCTCGGCGATCTCCCGCGCGGCCCTGACCAGATCTTCCGCCGGGAACAGCGCCTCGGGCGCGCAGGCGGTGAAGTGCATGCCCATCTTGGCGCAGGCCACCATCAGCGAATTGGCCACGTTGTTGCGCGCGTCGCCCATGAAGGTGAGCCTCACGCCGGCAAGGCGGCCCAGCTGTTCCTCGATGGTCAGAAGGTCGGCCAGCATCTGCGTGGGATGGAACTGGTCGGTCAGGCCGTTCCACACCGGCACGCCGGAGTACTTGGCCAAAAGTTCCACGGTATTTTGGCTGAAACCGCGGTATTCAATACCGTCGTACATGCGGCCCAGCACGCGCGCCGTGTCCTCGATGCTCTCCTTTTTGCCCATCTGCGAGCTGACCGGGTCGAGGAAGGTCACGCCCATGCCCAGATCGCGCCCCGCCACCTCAAAGGCGCAGCGCGTGCGCGTGGAGGTCTTTTCAAACAGCAGCACGATGTTGCGGCCCATCAGGTGCCGGTGGCCGATGCGCAGATGCTTTTCGCGCTTCAGGCGCTTGGCCAGATCGAGCAGATGGCGGATTTCGTCGGGCGTGTAGTCCAGAAGCGTGAGGAAACTGCGTCCATACAGCGTCATAGGGCATCTCCTTTCCAGTCGGTGAACATGGCGAGACGGCGGAAAGCTTCAAAACCGTGCACCAGCGCGCCCTCATCCAACGTAAACAGGGGG
>DVGE01000231.1 GCA_018712885.1 Candidatus Pullichristensenella stercoripullorum
ATTTTCAGCCATGAACGTCGAAATCTATAACCCGGACGATCTCCCGGAGGAATTCATCCGCGCCGAGATCGCGCAGGCGGAAAAGGAGCAGAACCGCAAGGCGCGCCGCGCCGAGTTCTATCGCGTAGACGATGGCAACGCCCGCGAGGTCTTCTACTGGCATCCGGTCGAATTCCAGCGCATCCGCCGCATCACCGGCTACCTGGTTGGCACCATCGACCGCTGGAACGACGCCAAGCGCGCCGAGGAGAAGGACCGCGTCAAGCACGCGTGCTGCTGAGCGGTGGGAAGGGCACCCCGTTTCCCTTGACGGGGCACGGAAATAACACAAATGGAGGAAAAGATCATGGAGAGCGGAACCATCATCTGCAACTGCAAACAGGTCAGCTACGGGCAAATTGAAGACGTCGTCCGTGGAGAGAACAACATCAAGGATGTGGTCAGCGTCTTTGACGACGTCCAGAAGCAGACCCACTGTTCTACCGGCTGCGGCGGCTGCCATGATAAGATCATGGACATCATCGCCGATTTGCTCTACCAGCGCTGATAAAACGCGCACATCGCCTGACCGCCTCCGCGCATGCGGGGCGGTCTTCGTCTGCCGCGTTGCGTTCTTTCATCGGATGTGCTATGATGGCGGTAACGCCAGAGAGGAAAGGTGGGGAAGGGGAGTGCCGGTTCTTTCCGCGAAACACCTGCGCGCGGCGGTCTTTCCCGCCGCCGTCGCCGCCCCGGCCGTCTATCTCTGCGGCGCGGGGGAGGACGCAGAAGCGCTGCGCGCGGCCCTTGCCGGCGCTCCGGTGCATACGCTCGTCTGCGTGAGCGGCTTTGACTGGGAGCGCGACCTCTCCCCGTGGCCGGCGCCGCCGCTCGGCCGGGGCCGGCCCTTCGCCGGCGGCGCGGCCGACTGTCTGCGCCTGCTGACGGAAGACATCCTTCCCCACGCGGAGGCGCTGCTGCCCGCCCCGCCCGCGTGGCGCGCCCTCGCCGGCTATTCCCTCGCCGGCCTCTTCGCCCTCTGGTCGCTTGGTCAGACGGACGTTTTTTCCCGCGCCGCCAGCATGTCCGGCTCGCTCTGGTATCCCGGATTTTTGGACTATCTTTCTGCCCGCACGCCGCCGCGCCGCCCGGACTGTATATACCTCTCCCTCGGCGACCGCGAGGCGAGAGCGCGCGACCCTCTGCTGAAAACGGTGCGCCGCGCAACGGAGGCCGTCGCCGCCCACTTCCGCGCCCAGGGCGTCCCTACGGCGCTGGGATTTCCCCCGGGCAACCACTTTGAAAACGTGACCGAGCGCACGGCGGCAGGCATCCGCTGGCTGCTGGAGCGCTGAGGAAAGGCAAGACCCATGGAGATCATCATCCGCGAGACCGCGGTCAAAGGCGTGCTCACCAGGTCCAATCTCCCCGTGGCCGATTATTCCGTCAACCCCTACGTCGGCTGCGCCCATGGCTGCAAGTACTGCTACGCCTCCTTCATGAAGCGCTTCACGAACCACCCCGAGCCGTGGGGCGGCTTTGTGGATGTCAAGCACTGGCCGCCCATCAAAAACCCGGCCAGATATGCCGGCAAGGAGCTGTTTTTAGGCTCCGTCACCGACCCCTATCAGCCCCTGGAGGCGCGCTATGGCCGCACGCGCGCGCTGCTTGAGCAGATGCGGGGCAGCGGCTGCGCGGTGAGCATATCCACCAAGTCCGACCTCGTGCTGCGCGATCTCGACCTCATCCGCACCTTCCCCAACGCCCGCGTCTCCTGGTCGATCAACACGCTGGATGAGGGCTTCCGTCGCGACATGGACGATGCCGCGCCCATCGCGCGCCGCCTCGAGGCCATGCGCGCCTTCCATGCGGCCGGCGTGCGCACCACCTGCTTCATCTCGCCCATCTTTCCCGGCATCACCGACGTGCCCGCCATCATCCGCCGCGCCAAAGACCACTGCAACCTCATCTGGCTGGAGAACCTCAACCTGCGCGGCGGCTACAAAAAGACCATCCTCGACTATATCGCCGCGCGCTATTCCTCTATCACGCCCCTCTACGAGGCCATCTACGCCCGCGGCGACCGCGGTTACTGGGCGGCGCTGGACGAGGAGATCCGCGCTTTCGCCGCCGCCGAGGGCCTGCCCTACGTGCGCGACGACGACTCCATCCGCCGCCCCTTCACGGCCCCGCCGCTGGTGGTCAATTACTTTTTCCACGAGGAGATCATCCCCTCCGCCAAGCGCGCAAAGGCGCGAAGCGCACAAAGATAAAAAACCGCGCGCCCGGCTTTGTACCGGGCGCGCAGCACATTTTGGGAAAGAGATCGTTACAACCCCTTGCGGTCGACGCGCACGCGCACGCGCTCGTCTTTGGCGCTGTTGCCGAACACGTCCTGTCCGTGCTCGATGAAGCGCTCCACCACCAGCGCGTCGGCGCTCTCGGCGTAGATGCGCATATCGCCCGTGCGCAGGGCGGGGGAGCTGCGGCGCTTCAGCGACTGCTCGCGCATCTTTTCCGTCAATTCCTCGTCCTCGCGGCCCCAGGGGAAGGTCTTGCGGCAGAAGGGGTCGGCCATGCCGGTCAGCCCGGCCTCGTCGCCGTAGTAGATGCAAGGCATGCCCGGCAGGGCGCAGATCAGCGTCCAGGCGGCGATCAGGCGGCGCTTGCCGCGCTCGTACTGCTCCTT
>DVGE01000232.1 GCA_018712885.1 Candidatus Pullichristensenella stercoripullorum
AATGCGCTCGGGCACGTTTTTGCCGCAGGCGATGTAGTCGAGGAACAGCAACGGCTTTGCCCCGCAGCAGACCACGTCGTTGACGCACATGGCCACGCAGTCGATGCCCACGGTGTCGTGCTTGTCCATCAGAAAGGCAATTTTCAGCTTCGTGCCCACGCCGTCCGTGCCGGAGACCAGCACCGGGCGGGAAATGCCCGTCAGGTCCATCTCGAACAGGCCGCCGAAGCCGCCGATGCCCTCGAGCACGCCGGGGATGGCCGTGCGCGATACGTGCTTTTTCATCAGTTCCACGGCGCGGTATCCGGCGGTGATGTCCACGCCGGCCTGCTTGTAGCTCTCACTGGCGCTTTTCATGCTTCAGCCTCCGAGATCTTGCGCTCGTACTTGGTCTTGGTGCAGCCCACCGGCGGCTCCACGGGATAATTGCCGTCAAAGCAGGCGGTGCAGAAGCCGTGGGAATTGTCAGCCAGCTTCCTGGCGCTCTCGCAGCTCAGATAGCCGAGGGAATCCGCGCCGATGATCTGGCAGATCTCCTCGATGGAATGCTTGCAGGCGATCAACTTGTCGCGGCTGTCGATGTCGGTGCCGAAGTAGCAGGGGTTCATGAATGGCGGCGCGGAAGAGCGCATGTGTACCTCGGTTGCGCCCGCTTCGCGCAGTAGCCGCACGATGCGCGCGCAGGTGGTGCCGCGCACGATGGAGTCGTCCACCAGCACCACGCGCTTGCCCTTCACCGTAGCTGCCACGGGGTTCAGCTTAATGCGCACAAGGTTCTCGCGCTCGGATTGCGTGGGCTGGATAAACGTGCGGGCGATATACTTGCTCTTGATAAAGCCGATGCCGTAGGGGATGCCGCTTTGACGGGCATAGCCCAGCGCCGCGTCAAGGCCGCTGTCCGGCACGCCGATGACCACGTCGGCCTGCACGGGATGCTCCAGCGCCAGAAACGCCCCGGCGCGCACGCGCGCCACGTGGACGCTGGAACCGTCGATCACGGAATCCGGGCGGGCAAAGTAGATGTACTCGAACACGCAGGAGGCCTTTTCCGCCTCGCCCACGTGCGTGCGGTCGGAGCGCATGCCGTCCTTGTCCACCACTACGATCTCGCCCGGCTCCAGATCGCGCACCAGATGCGCGCCGATGGCGTCCAGGGCGCAGCTCTCGGAGGCAAAGATGGTGCTGTTGCCCAACTGCCCGATGCACAGGGGCCTGAAGCCGTGCGGGTCGCGGGCGGCGATCAATTTGCTCGGCGACATGATGACCAGCGAATACGCGCCCTTCAACTGATTCATCGCCCGGCAGACGGCCTCCTCGATGGACTTCGAGTTGATGCGCTCGCGGGTGATGGCGTAGGTGATGACCTCGGTATCCGAGGTGGTGTGGAAGATGGAGCCCTCCATCTCAAAGGCGGAACGCAGGTCGGCGGCGTTGGTCAAAGCGCCGTTGTGCGCCAGCGCCATGCGGCCCTTGATGTGGTTGACCACCAGCGGCTGGGCGTTGAGGCGGGGGTCGGTGCCCATGGTGCCGTAGCGCACATGCGCCACGGCCATCTGTCCCGTGCCCAGCGAGTGCAGGGCTTCGGGGGTGAAGATGTCGCTGACCAGCCCCGCGCCCTTGTGACAGTGGATCACGCCGTCGTCGTTGATGGCGATGCCGCAGCTTTCCTGACCGCGATGCTGCAGGGCGTACAGTCCGTAATAGCACAGCGAGGCGACGTCCAGCCCATCGCGGCTGTAAACGCCGAACACGCCGCATTCCTCATGCAGTTCGTTATACATACGTTTCCCTCTTTATTCGCCCATCAGGCGGCGCAGGATCTCGTGGTAGGCGTCCTCGACGTGGCCGAGGTCGCGGCGGAAGCGGTCCTTGTCCAGCTTTTCGCCGGTGGCGCTGTCCCAGAAGCGGCAGGTGTCCGGGGAAATTTCATCCGCCAGCACGATGGTGCCGTCCGCCAGACGGCCAAACTCCAGCTTGAAGTCGATCAGTTCGATACCCAGATCCTTGAGATAAGCGGAAAGCACTTCGTTGACCTTGAGCGCATACTGGCTGATGAGCTTCAATTCTTCCTCGGAGCAGTACTCCATGGCGAGGATGTGGTACTCGTTGACCATCGGGTCGCCCAGTTCGTCGTCCTTGTAGCAGAACTCGAGCACGGTCTTTTTCATCTTCGTGCCTTCGGCAAGGCCGAGGCGCTTGGCCAGGGAACCGGCGGCGATGTTGCGCACGATGACCTCCAGCGGCACGATGGTGACGCGCTTGACCACCGTCTCGCGGGGGGAGAGCTCCTCCACAAAATGCGTGGGGATGCCGTTTTTCTCCAAGAGCTTCATCAGGTGGTTGGTCACGCGGTTGTTGATCTCGCCCTTGCCGGCGATGGTGCCCTTTTTCAGGCCGTTGAAGGCGGTGGCATCGTCCTTGTAATCGACGATCAGCAAAGCGGGGTCGTTGGTCTCGTAAACCTTCTTGGCCTTGCCTTCGTACAACAAATCAGTCTTTTCCATGGTGCCCTCCTGTTATTCTTCGGCAAATTCGGCGCAGATGCGCGCGTCCTTTTCGAGGATCTTGGCTTTGGTGGCCTCGCGGTCGGCCATGAGGCGTTCCGCAAGCTCGCTATCTTCCACGGCGATGATCTGCGCGGCCAGCAGCGCGGCGTTTTTCGCCCCGTCGATAGCCACGGTGGCCACCGGCATCCCCGGCGGCATCTGCACGGTGGACAAAAGCGCGTCCAGCCCGTCCAGCGTCGAGGACTTGACGGGCACGCCGATGACCGGCAGCGTGGTGTTGGCTGCCATGGCCCCGGCCAGATGCGCGGCCTTGCCCGCGGCGGCGATGATGGCGCCAAAGCCGTTCTCGCGCGCGTTCATAGCGAAAGCGCGCGCCTCTTCCGGCGTGCGGTGCGCGGAAAGCACGCGCACGCAGAACGGCACGCCCAGCGCTTTGAGCGTTTCGGCGCAGGGACGCATGACGTTCAGGTCGCTGTCGCTGCCCATGACTACGGCTACCTTGCGCAAAGTGATCCCTCCTGTTTACGAACATTGGTCGTGACATGACCATGATATACGCTGCATACACTCTTGTCAACGAACGTTGGACTATCAAAAGCATTAAAAGTTCGGAAAAAACGCGAACGTTCGCCCTTTTGCGCGCGGGCAATGTACAGCGGGGCGCAAAAAAGGCCCGCGGCATGACGCCGCGGGCGAAGGGGGTCTAATAGTAAATGAAGTTCTGCAGCTCGCGCGTGTTGGTCGCCCAGTCGATGTCATAGAACATGGATTGGTTGTTGCGCGTTTCCTGTACGTAGGTGTCGGTCACGGGGAGCACCATCGTCTCCGCGCCGTCCAGGCCGCTGTTGAGCACCTTGTCGGCAATGGTGATGATCTCCTCCAGCGTCATGTTGGTCTCGATATACTGCTGCAGCGTCATGCCCAGCTGCAACAGCTGCATGGCGTTGGTGCCGCGCATCTTCTCCATCATCGCCACCAGCACTTTGCGCTGGCGGTTGGTGCGCTCCCAGTCGCTGTCGATCTTGCGGATGCGGGCGTAGGCCAGCGCCTGCCGGCCGTTCAAGTGGACGTTCTCGCCGTACTCGTCGTCGCCCAGGTATTCGTTGGTGGCGGTGAGGTTGCTCTCGTCCCAGCCGTTTTCGTGGGCGATCTGCAGCTGGCTCCAGACGTTGTGGTTGATCTGATCCTTCTCCGCCTCGGTGATGTCCATCTCCACGCCGCCCAGCGCCTCGCAGATCTGCGTGAAGCCGGTGAAGTTGACCATCACGTACTTTTCGATGTTCATGCCCAGGAGCTGGTTGATGGTGCGCATCGTCATCTCCGGCCCGCCGAAGTAGTTGGCGGCGTTGAGGCGGTAGGTGCCGTTGTTCGCGCCCAAATCGGTGAACTCCACGGCCATGTCGCGCATCAGCGAGGTGAGCTTGACTTCAGAAGTTTCCGTGTTGATCGAGCAGATGATCATCGTGTCTGAGCGGCAGCTCTCGCCCTGTATGCGCTGATCCACGCCCAGCAGCAGTATGTTCTGCCACTCGGGGGAGAGGCTGGTGTTGACCGCCAGGTCGGTCACCTGCACCATCTGGTCTTCGGTGAGGCCGGCGATCTCGGTGTCCTCGCTGCCCAACAGATCGCTCAGCGCGCTGTTGTCCTGCGGCGCGGCGTCGTCGCCCGTCTGCGCGTCCGGCGCGCCGGGGGCGATGGTAGCGTCCGCGGCCGGGGCGATGGCCGGCAGCGTGGAAGCGGCGACCGCCGGATCGACCGGATCGGAGCCCGAGGCCCAGGGCCGCCAGATGAGCAGCACCACGGCGACGATGATGAGCGCCAGTATGCCGAGGAATACGTAAAAGCGGCCGCTCACGTGCTTGCCGCCGCGCCGCGGGGGATCGCGCCGGGGCGCGGAGCCGCCCGAAGGCCGCGCGCCCGTGGGCCGCGCGCCAGAGGGCCGATACCCCGAAGGCCGGGAACCGGAGGGCCGTGCGCCGCTCGGCGCGCTGCGTCGCGCCGCGGACGATACCGGTCGTTGCGGAGGCCGACGATCTGCCATGAAATCCATCTCCTTAATCATCAAGGTTTGCATATACGGTACCATTATACACATCTGATCCCCGGAAATCAACTTGATTTGCCGGGGATCAGGGCAACAAACGGGGCGATGCGGCGAAAAAATCGTGACAAAACCGTTATTTTCCCGCCACCGAAAGCGCCGGGATGAGCAGCGAGGGGCTGGCGAAAGCGCTGGCGCCGGGCGCGGAGAACTTCACATCGCCGCCCACGGCCTCCACGCTTTTGAGCAGCGCAAAGAAGTTGCCCGCCAGCGTGATCTGGTTCACCGAGCCGGCGATCTTGCCATTCTCCACGCGATAGCCGCGCGCGGGCAGGGAGAAATCGCCGCTCACCACGTCCGCGCCGGCGTGCCAGCCCTGCAAGTCGGTAATGAGCAGCCCATCGCCGAGCAGATCGAGCATGTCCTCAAAGGCGAGGTTCGAGGGCTGCACGCAGAAGTTGGACGGGGCCACGCCCACGGGCGAGCCATACCCGCCGCGGCAGGCGTTGGCGGTGGTCTCGACGCCCTGCTTTTTCGCCGTCTTCAGGTTGTGCAAAAGCGTCCTCAGCACGCCCCCGGAGACGACCTCCTTGCGATACGTGGGCACGCCTTCGCCGTCAAAGGGCGTGGAGGCGGCCCGCCCCGGCAGGTGCGGCTCGTCCGCGATGGTCAGGCAGTCGGCGGCGATCTTCTCGCCCTCGCGCCCTTTGAGCAGCGAAAGCCCCTTCTGGGCGCGGTCGGCGGAAAAGACGCCGGAGAAGGTGCGCAGCATCTGCGCGGCGACGTCGTTTTTCAAAAGCACGCGGTAGCTGCCCGAGGGCACGCTTTTGGCGGCAAGGCCGTCCACGGCCTCTTTGACCGCCTCGCGGGCGGCCTTTTCCGCGTCGATCTTCGCCGGGTCGTTCTCAAAAAACAGCGAGAAGCCGGAGCTGACGCGGCCGCCTTCCTCGGCCACGGGCTGCACGTAGCCGCCGATGATATTGGAGCGCCGCTCCACGCGCAGGCCGAGGGTGTTGACGATCTCCACCGCGCTGGATTCGCTGAACACACAGGCCTCCGCCTCGCGGCGCAGGCGCGCGTCCATGGCCACGGCCATGGTCTCCAGCGACTTGCACAGCTTGATCTTCTCCGCCCCGGTCGTCTCGTCGATGTCGGGGCAGTAGTTCTGCACGTCCGCGTACTTCTCCGCCCCGGCAAAGAGGAACTGCTCGTCCTCGCACTCGATGAGCCGCGCGTTCTCCCGCGCGCCCTCCACCAGCAGGGCGATGGAATCCTCGTCCAGCGCCTGCGTGGAGGCGTAGCCCATTTTGCCGTCCACAAGGCCGCGAAAGCCCAGCCCGCAGGCTTCGGAAGCGGAATAGTCGGTGATCTCGCCGCCGAATACGGTCACGGAAAAGCTCTCCCCGGCGGCGTAATAGACTTCACAGGCGGAAAAGCCCGCTTCCTTGGCTCGCTGAAACAACCGCTCGTAAAACTCGTTTCGTTCCATACCTCAGCGCCCTCCCACGGTGATGTCGGTCACGCGGATCATCGGCTGGCCCACGTTGACGGGGATGCTGCCGCTCACCGAGCTGCACATGCCCTGCCCAAGCTCCAACGTCTTGCCCACGCGGTCGATCTTTTTGAGGATGTCCGCGCCCTTGCCGATGAGCGTCGCCCCGCGCACAGGCCGGTCGATCCTGCCACCCTTCACAAGGTAGCCCTCGGAAACGGCGAAGTTGAACTCCCCGGTGATGGGGTTGACCGAGCCGCCGCCCATGGCCTTGGCGTACAGCCCGTCGCCCATGGAGGAAATGATCTCGCCCTCGTCGTCGTTTCCCGGGGCGATGAACGTGTTGCGCATGCGCGAGGTGGGCGCGCAGGTGTAGTCCTGCCGCCGGGCGCTGCCGGTGACGGCCATGGCCATGCGCCGCCCGTTGAGGCGGTCGACCATATAGTTTTTGAGGACGCCGTTTTCGATGAGCACCAGCCGCGTGGCGGGGGTGCCCTCGTCGTCGATGTTGATGGAGCCCCATTCGTTTTCCATGGTGCCGTCGTCGATGGCGGTGACGATGGGGGAGGCGATCTGCTGCCCCAGCTTGCCGGCGAACTCGGAATTGCCAAAGGCCACCGCCGTGGCTTCCAGCGAATGCCCGCACGCTTCGTGGAAGATGACGCCGCCAAAGCCCTTGTCGATGACCGCGCACATCACCCCCGCCGGGCAGGGCTCGGCGTGCAGCATGGTCACGGCCTGCTTCGCGGCGCGGCGGCCCACCTCCTCGGGATCGACGCGGCCGTCGAACAATTCAAAGCCCATCATCGCCCCGGGGTTGCAGCTGCCGGTCTGGCTCTCGCCGCCTGCGGAAGCCACCGCCGTCAGCGCCAGGCGGGTGTAGACGCGGCGGTCGGGGGCGAGCAGGCCTTCGCTGTTGGCGATGACCACGTCCGTCTCCCAGTCGTAGAGCCGCGCCGTCACCTGGCTCACCTCCGCGGACACGGCGCGGGCGGCGGCGTCGGCGGCCTTGACCACCCGCGCGCGCCGCGCCCCGGGCACGTCCATGGGCAGTTGGGCGATGGCGTGGATGTTGCGGGGGATGGCCCCGGTCAGGCGCACGTCCACTGTGCGATCGGCAGAACCGATGGCGTCCGCCGCCTTCTGCGCCGCGCGCACAAGGCCGGAAAGGGAGACGTCGTTGGTGAACACGTAGACGCTGGAAAGCCCCTTGTACACGCGCACGCCCGCCCCGGCGCTGCGCCCCGTGAGCGCCGTTTCGATGGCGCCGGCGTTGAGCGTCAGGCTGCTGGAGCGCGTATCTTCATAGAATATCTCGGCAAAGTCGCCGCCGGTCTTCAAGGCGGCGGCGAGCGCCTGTTCAGCGATCAAACGGGATAGCATGACGACCTCCTGTCAGGAAAAGAGTTTTTGCAGTTCGTCGAAGCGCTCGTGGGTGATGAGCGCGTCGCGCTTCGTGCCGCACAGACGCACGATGTACGTCCAGCGGCCGTAGGGCGTGACGGATTCGATCTGGTCGATGTTCACGATGTAGGATTTGTGGGTGCGGAAGAACATATTCGCGGGCAAACGCTCTTCCAGCTCGCTCAGTCCCTCGCTGGTGACGTAGCGGCCGTCGTTCACGGTGTAGATGACGGTCTGCCGCTCCTCGCGCTGCACCAGCAATATGTCCTCGATGTCCACGAAGGAAAGCCCGTCGCGGCTTTTGAGCATCAACCGCGAAGGCGCCTCGCGGGGCCGGGGGCGCGTGGTCACCGCCTGCGCGGCGGCGCTCTCCCGCAGCCGCTCGCGGATGAGCCGCAGCGTGTTGAGGGCGCGCTCCACGGGGAAGGGCTTCACCAGATAGTCGAAGGCGTAGACCTCAAAGGCGCTCTTCATGTACTGTTCGTGCGCCGTGGCGAACACCAGCACCGCCTTGGGGTCCTTGTCCTGGATGACGCGCGCGCAGTCGATGCCGGACATGCCGGGCATCTCCACGTCCATCAGCACCACTTCGGGCGTGAACTTCTCATACAGCGCCAGCAGCTCCTCGCCGCTCTGCGCTTCGCCCACGAGCTGGTAATCCTCGGCGCGCGCGATGAGCTTGCGCATCATCAGGAGCATGCCGGGGTCGTCGTCGGCGATCAGTATGCGGATGGGCTCCATGGTCTTGTCTCCTTTTCATGTTTCCTGTAAATGATTCTTCCACGGGCGGCGAAAATCCTTCACCCCAACGAGATCTCTGCCAAAATACAAGCGTGCGCGCCCACGGGGGACGCGCACACGGGCGATGTGTTTACAGCCGGTATCCATGCGGCCGCAGCGCCACGGGGCGGGCGAGCGCTTCCGCCGTGATCACGGCGCGGCGCATCTCCGCCGCGGTGAGTTTCGGCTGGTTTCTGACGTGCGAGGCGGCGTCCAGCAGCACCGGGAGGGTGTCCGGGGCCTGCTCGCGCGGCGTCGCGCGCTGGCGTGGGGGCCGGTCGTCGTGGGGGAGCGAGCCGCCCACGCAGCCGTCGGCGTAGGCGACGCTCTTGCCCTCCGTATCTACCTCGTGGGGCATGGAACCGCCTGCGCAGCCGTCGGCAAACACGGGGCTCGCGCCCTCCGCCGCGGGCTTTGCCGCGCTGACGGGCGTGGGTTTGGGTTTGAGCGTGTACTTCTTCGCTGCGCCCTTGCCGCGCTCCCTGGCCAGCACTTCCCGCACCTCGGGCGGGAAGGCCTCTTCCCAGTCAACTTCCTTGCGCGCCGGATCGTAGCCGGCCTTTTTGACCGGCGCGGCCTGCGGCCTCTGCGCCTGTCCGGGACGCTTTTCCGCGGTCTTTTTGGCGTTTTTGGCCACTGCGCCGATCACGGAGATGAGCACGAAGAGTATGGCGATGACATCCAAGCGCGTCCCTCCTTTCTATCGGCCGGGAGGGCGGGATCGCCGCCCTCCGCGGGTGCGTGCGGTTTACTTCTTGCCGCCGTTCTGTTCGTCGAGCGGCTTGGCCACGGTGGCGTCCGTGCCGGCGATGGATTCGCGCATGCGGGTGTCGGAGATGACGTTCTGCATGTTGTAGTAGTCCATCACGCCCAACTTGCCCTGGCGCAGCGCCTCGGCCATGGCGCGCGGCACTTCGGCCTCGGCCTCGACCACGCGGGCGCGCATCTCCTGCACGGCGGCGATCATTTCCTGCTCGTGGGCAACGGCCATGGCGCGGCGTTCCTCGGCCTTGGCCTGGGCGATGCGGCGGTCGGCCTCGGCCTGGTCGATCTGCAGCTGCGCGCCCACGTTGCGGCCCACGTCCACGTCGGCGATGTCGATGGAGAGGATCTCAAAGGACGTGCCCGCGTCCAGACCCTTGGCCAGCACCGTGCGGCTGATGAGGTCGGGGTTTTCCAGCACTTCCTTGTGCGTGGGCGAAGAACCGACGGTAGTGACGATGCCCTCGCCAACGCGGGCGATGATGGTTTCCTCACCGGCGCCACCGACGAGACGGGCGATGTTGGCGCGTACAGTAACGCGGGCCTTGGCGCGCAACTCGATGCCGTCTTTGGCAATGGCGGCAACCACAGGCGTTTCAATCACCTTGGGATTGACCGACATCTTCACAGCCTCGAGCACATTGCGGCCGGCCAGGTCGATGGCACGGCTCTGCTCAAACTCCAATGGAATCTGCGCCGATT
>DVGE01000233.1 GCA_018712885.1 Candidatus Pullichristensenella stercoripullorum
TATTTCGCGGCCTACGACGGCGTGGTGCAGGCCTTCGACGCGGACGGTACGCGCCTGTACGACTACTCCGGCCGCCTCATCCACACCGCCTCTGCGCAGGCCAGCTACGCCCGCGGTACCGAGGGGCAGTACATCCTCACCGACGGGCCGTGGGGCGCGCATTGCTGCTATATCGTCCGCGACGACGGCACGCTCGTGGACGGCGCGTGGCAGTCGCTGTTCCCGCTCTTCACGGTGGAAGGCACGGGCTATTACGGCTTTATGACCTTCGAGGCCACGCCCGTCTACGTGGAGGAACTGGGCGAGGAACAGTACGAATGGGACCGCGACAGCGCCCTCTACGGCGTGGTGGACGACGCGGGCAACACTGTGCTGCCGGCGCAATACGAGACGCTCACCGCCGTGGCCGACGGCCGCCTGCTCGTGCGCGAGGGCGAGCGTCAGGGCGTCATCGACGTGGCGGGCGAGTGGCTCTATCAGCTGGACACGGCCCGGGAATGAGCCTCGTCGAGAAAAAATAACTTTACAAATCCGCGCGCGCCTTGTATAATATTTTAGGTTAGGGGGAGATCGACGTGCCCAATGCGCTCAATGTGTCCCAGGCGCTGAAGACGCCGGGGCAGATCTTCCCGTTTTCCACCGAGATCGAGGTGGAGGACGCGGACGTATTCGGCGAGACGGTCCACTTCGCGCCGGCGGAACTGACGGGCACGTTGCTCGGCGCCGGCGATACGGTGTCTGTGCGCGGCGAACTGCGCTGCGAGGCTACCATGGCCTGCGCGCGCTGCCTGCGCCCGGTGGCGGTGCCGCTGTGCGTCAGCGTGGATGAGCGCTTCTCCCGCCGCAGAGACGGCGCGGAGGAAGAGGACGCCCCGGAGGGCGAGGCGCGCTGCATTGACGGCGCGCAGATCGACCTGACGGACTGCGCGCGGGAACTGCTCGTGCTGGAGCTGCCCATGCGCGTACTCTGCTCGGAGGGCTGCAAAGGGCTGTGCCCCATCTGCGGCGCCGACCGCAACGAGGTCTCCTGTACTTGCCTTGCGGACGCGTCCGACGCGCCCGAGGGTACGGAGCGGCCCGACGGCCGCTTCGCCGGAGAGGTCACAAACCCCTTTTCGGCATTGAAAGCAATGATCAACAGCGATGAGGAGGTGTAACAATGGCCACTCCGAAGGGAAAGATATCCAAGGCAAGAAAGCACTCGCGCCGCAGCGTGCACTGGAAGCTGTCCGCGCCCGGGATCGTCAAGTGCCCCCGCTGCGGGAAGATGAAGCTCAGCCATCGCGTGTGCAAGCACTGCGGTTACTATGACGGTCAGCAGGTCATCACCATCGAGGAAAAGCAGGCGAACAACTAGTTTTTCCCACGGAAGCCGGCGTTTGAGGCGTCGGCTTTTGCTGTATTTATGGAGGACGCGCCATGAAGAGCTATCGCAAGGAGCTGTTTTTCAACCTGCCCACCCGCCGCGGCCTGCGCAACATCACCCACGAGGTGCAGGCCGCCATCGACGAAAGCGGCGTGCGCGAGGGCCTGTGCCTGGTCAACGCCATGAACATCACCGCCAGCGTCTTCATCAACGACGACGAAAGCGGCCTGCACCAGGATCTCGAGACCTGGCTGGAGGGCCTGGCCCCGGAAAAGCCTTACAGCCGCTACCATCATAATGGATACGAAGACAATGCCGACGCGCATCTGAAGCGCACCATCATGGGCCGCGAAGTCGTGGCCGCCATCACCGACGGCCGGCTCGATTTTGGCACGTGGGAGCAGATATTCTACTATGAATTCGATGGAAAGCGGCAAAAGCACGTCCTTATCAAGATCATTGGAGATTAAGACGCACGCCGGCCACCGCGAACGCCTGCGCCGCCGCGCGCTGATGGACGGCGCGGAGGCGCTCAGGCCGCACGAGCTTTTGGAGCTTTTGCTGTTCTACGCCATTCCCCGCCGCGATGTCAACGCGCTGGCGCACGAATTGGACAAGCGCTTCGGCGGCGTCTGTGGCGTGCTCGCCGCCGATGAAGCGGCGCTGGCGAAGACCCCGGGCGTGGGCGCGCGCGCCGCGCACTGGCTCAAATGCGTCGGCGCCCTGTGCGACGCCTACGCGCATCTGCGCGCCGAGGACAGGCCGCTGCTGGGCAGTCTGCGCGCCTTTCGTGAATTCGCGCGCAAGTACCGCGCCTATGCCGGCGGCGAATCGGCGTGGCAATTCTGCCTCACGTATGAGGGCAGGCTGCTGCTCGCCCGCCCCATCGCCTCGGGAACGGCGTGGGCGGAGCCGGAAGCCCTGCGCACCGCCATCGGCGACGTCATTTCCTCGCACGCCTACGGCGTGTTGCTGGCACAGTTTCCCGACGAGGCGCGTCCGCTGCCGGATGCCTACGACTTAGAAAACACCCGCGCCTATGCCCGGACGTTGCGACGCCTGGGGGTGCCCCTGCTTGACCATTTGCTGGTGGGCGCGGAGGGGGAGTACAGCATGCGCGACCGCGGCGATGTCGAGCCGGAGGGGTTTTCCACTGAGGCTGCCAACATGGGCGAGCGCTACATGGGCGCGGCCCCGGCTTCGCGCAGCCGTTTGCGCGAAGAGGATGTGGATTGGTTTGCCAACGATGACGGCCCGCCGTGAGGCCATGCCGGTTTGCCATCGGTCAGCCACAAATTTGACAAATATTCCCGCGCGTTTTATAATAGCGGTATGGAGGCGTGCCGCGCCGCCGCCTTCCTACGCCCCAGGCGGGGAAGCAGCCCTACGGCAAGGAGGATGAACATGACCGAAAAGCCCCGCAAGCGCAGGCATGGTGACCGCCGCGACGGCATCTGGC
>DVGE01000234.1 GCA_018712885.1 Candidatus Pullichristensenella stercoripullorum
CCTTCAGGCCGCGCAGGATGGAGATGGTGTCCTCGACGCTCGGCTCGTTGACCATGACCGGCTGGAAACGGCGCTCCAGGGCCGGGTCTTTTTCGACGTACTTGCGGTACTCGTCCAGCGTGGTTGCGCCCACGCAGTGCAGCTCGCCGCGCGCCAGCATCGGCTTGAGCAGGTTGCCTGCGTCCATGGAACCTTCGGTCTTGCCCGCGCCGACGATGTTGTGCAATTCATCGATAAAGAGGATGATTTTGCCCTCGCTCTTGCGCACTTCCTCCAGCACGGCCTTAAGCCGCTCCTCGAATTCGCCGCGGTACTTTGCGCCAGCAATCAGGCTGCCCATGTCCAGGGAAAACAGCGTCCTGTCCTTCAAAGAGGTGGGCACGTCGCCGCGCACAATGCGCTGCGCCAGCCCTTCGGCGATGGCTGTTTTGCCAACGCCCGGTTCGCCGATGAGCACCGGGTTGTTCTTCGATTTGCGCGAAAGTATGCGAATGACGTTGCGGATTTCCGCGTCGCGGCCAATCACCGGGTCGAGCTTCTGTTTGCGCGCCATGTCGGTCAGGTCGGTGCCGAACTTTTTCAGCGCGTCATAAGTGTCCTCCGGCTGGTCGCTGGTGACGCGGGCGTTGCCGCGCACGGCCTGCAACTGCTTGAGGAAATTGTCGCGCGTCAGCCCGATTTCTTGGAACAGGCGCTTGAGCACGCCATTGGGCTTTTCCATCAGCGCCAGCACGATGTGCTCGACGGAGACGTACTCGTCCTTCATATGTTCGGCCTGCTTTTCGGCCTCGTTGAGCGCTGCGTCCACGCTCTGGGAGATGTACACCTTCTCCGGGTCGCGGCCGGGGCCGGACACCTTGGGGATGCGCTCGATCTCGCGCTCGCAGGCGGAAAGCACGCGCTGCGGCTCGATGTTCAGCGCCGTGAACAGCTGCGGGATCAGCCCTTCCTGCTGCGCGGTCAGCGCGTAGAGCAGATGCTGCTGGTCGATCTGCATATTCTGATGCTCGATGGCCACCTGCTGCGCTTCGCGGATGGCCTCCAGCGATTTCCTGGTGAATTTTTCCATGTTCATAGAGTCCTTGCCTCCCCTCGAAGGCCATATTTGACCTTCTTTGACTATTATAAAGAATACCGGGGCGGCTGTCAAGTGCCCCGGTGAAAGTTTACAAATTGTTCAAACGTTTCCGCGTCATCCCTCGAACGTCACGTCGATATCGCCGTTGTTGGTCACCGCGCGCAGGAAGATGCCCTCGCCGTCCAGCAGGGGGGGCAGACTATTGTCATAGTCCGTCTCGCTCTCGATGTGATAGTCGCGCATCTCCCCCGGCAGTTCGCCGCGGATGTCGCCGTTGTCGGTCTGCAGGGAGAGGCTCTCGCGCACAGTGAGGCCGTCAAAGGTCACATCGCCGTTGTCGGTGACGGCTTCCAGCGCATCCGCCTCCACGGCGTCCATGCGCACATTGTCGTTCCCGGTGCGCAGGGTGATGGCTCCTGCCTGCACGCCGTTGAGCGTGATGGGGGCGTTATCCGTCTCTGCGTTCAACGTCTCTGCGGTCACATTTTCCATGGTCACGCTGTCGTTGTCGTTCCGCAGGCTGACGGCCCCGGCCTGTGCGCCGCGCAGTTCGATGGGGCCGTTGTCCGTCGCGATGGTCACGGTGGGGAAGGAGATGCCGGCGTCACCGCCATCCACCTGCACTGCGCCGTTGTCGTTGGAAATGTCCAGCGCCACGCCGGCAGGCAACTCCACCTCCAGTTTTCCGCTCTGGTGGAAGCCGAACCAGGCGCCAAGACCGCTTTGCCGCTGTTCGACCTTTTCGATGTACAGCATGCCGTCCTGCTCACGGATGTCGTAGGTTGCCTCCTCGTTTTCCCAACAGGTCAGCCGCACTTTGCCGTCTTCAGAGGGAGTGATGATGATGTCCGCATTTCGGTCGGCCACCACCAGCTCCGTCACATCGCCCTCGGCCTCGTATTGCCGCGATACCAGCGCGCCGCCTGATGCCAGGGCGTTCAGGTCAAACCCCGCCATCGCAAAGCCCGCCAGCATCACCACCACGCCCACGATCAAAACAGCCACCGCGACCTTTACAGTCTTCTTCATTATCCGTTCCTCCTTTTTCCTACGATTAAACGTTTGCATCCGCGTCCGAACGCTTTTGTAAGTTTCCACAGCCCCTTGCCCGCCGTTTTCACCGGGTCGATGAGCAAAAGCCCCAGCGCGAAACTCACCAGCCCCGCGCCGCACACGCACAGCCCCGGAGCCGCGCCCTGCATGAACATCAGCGCCACGCCGCCCAGCGCGCAGCCCGCGCCCGCGACCAGCAGCGAGGCAACCGCCGCGTAGACAGAGACCATCGCCGCCCACAGCGCCGCGTACACGCTCAGCCCCACGGCGAAAAGCGTCAATAGCAGCGGCGAAGCGCAGATCAGCAGCACCACGCGCCCGGCGTTGCTTTCGTGCCGCACGCGCTCGCGCACCACCGCCCCCAGCGGCCGGTCGGCAAGCAGGCCGCGCGCCACGTCCTCCACATCGCCCAGCGCCGCTACCGCGTCTTCCTCGGCCATGCCGTCCTCCATACGGTCGTCAATGCTCTCGGCGCAAAATTCCATCGCCCGCGCCTTTTCATCGGCGCTCATCCCCTCAAGGCGCCTTTCCAGCGCCTGCAAAAACGCTTCTTTTTTTATGCCCCTCTCTCCGCTCCTTCCATGATGAAGGCGTATACGTCCAGCACTTGCCGCCATTCCCCGCGCAGTTCGTCCAGATGCGCGCGGCCTTCCTCGGTGATGCCGTAATACTTGCGCAGCCGCCCGTTGTGCTCCCGGCTGTACACGCGCAGATAGCCGCCCGCCTCCAGCCGCCGCAAAATGGGGTAGAGCGTCGATTCGGACACCTCCACGTGCGCCCCCACGTCCTTGACCATTTGATACCCGTAGGAATCCCCGCGCGCGAGCACCGCCAGCGCGCAGGCTTCCAGCATGCCGCGCTTCAGCTGTGGATCCACGCCATCGCCTCCCTTCGCATAATATTATACAACGCATAGTATAGCGCGTCAAGCAGTATTCGGCACCTGGAGCAGATTTAACATTTTATAAGACGAATGTAGTATTGACAAATTTGTACTACAATGGTAGTATATAGGCAAGGGCAACGCAATGGGAAGAGGGGACGTGGCTGCGTTTCCCGCCAGGAGCTGTGCCGGCGGCGCGCTGAGCAAGGCGGCGATCCGCCAGCGCTGGTCCGACCCGCCCGTTTGGGCGGCGTTGGCGCTCGTCGACCGCGATACCGAGCCGCCCGCAAGGAGAAAAGCGATGAAATTTCACGATACGGAATTGAAGATCATGGAAGTCCTCTGGCGGGAAGGCGACGTGCCCGCCCGCCACATCGCCGAGGTGGTGGGCGCGCAGACGGGCTGGAACGTCAACACCACCTACACGATGCTCAAACGCATGATCGCCAAGGGCGCCATCGAGCGCCGCGACCCGCGCTTTATCTGCCACGCGCTGGTGACGCGCAAGGAGGCGCAGGCAGCCGAGGCCGACGATCTCATCGACCGCCTCTTCGACGGCTCGGCGGACAAGCTCTTTGCCTCCCTGCTGGGCCGCAAGCGCCTCACCCGGGAACAGCTTCGCCGCCTGCGCGCGATGATCGAAGAAGACGAGTGACCCGCGCGCTAGAGGGAGCCGGAAACGGCAAGGGGAAACAAAGGCGGCGATACGAACGCGCCGGCAAGCGCGGCGCGCCCGCGCGAACGGGAATGGGAGGGAGACGATATGCTTGCCGCGCTTCTGGAAATGAGCCTCGCGGGAGGCTGCCTCGTACTGGTCATCATCGTGCTGCGGGCGCTGCTTTTGCACCGCCTGCCCAAGGAACTGTTTTTCTGGTTGTGGATGCTCGCGCTTTTGCGCCTGCTGCTGCCGGTCTTTCCAACATCGCCTCTGAGCGTGTTCGCGCGCTGGGAAGCGCCCGCCGCGCTGCGTACAGCCGCGGACGCGGCGCCGTGGGCCGCGCGTGAAGGAGCCGGGCTCGCGTCCGCCGCGCTGGAAGCGCCTCTCGCCGCCAACGCGCGGTCAACGCCCGTCGCGCGCCCCGCGTCCGAAGCCGCCCTGACGCCGGCGCTTACGCTGGTCTGGCTGGCCGTCGCCCTGCTGCTGTTGCTGCTTTTGGGCCTTGCCTACGCGCGCGGCCTGCGCCGCTTCCAAAGGGCCGAGCCCATGAACGATCCCTTCATACGCGCGTGGCTGAAACAGAACGCCCTGCGCCGCCCGGTGGAAGTGCGCGCGAGCGCGGGCATGGATTCGCCGATGACTTACGGCGTCCTGCGCCCGGTGATCCTTTTGCCCAAAGGGATCGACAAAGGCGATACCGGGGCGTTGCTGTGCGCGTTGGACCATGAACTTTCGCACATTCGGCATTTTGACGCTGTCTGGAAACTGATCATCGCCGCGGCCGCCTGCCTGCACTGGTTCAATCCCCTCGTGTGGGCGATGGCGATCTTGGCCAATCGTGATATCGAGCTTTGCTGCGATGCGCGCGTGCTGCGTCGCGGCGGGGAAGAAGAGCGCCGCGCCTACGCCAGCGCGCTCGTGCGCATGGAAGAAGCGCGCGCCCATGCCCTGCCGCTCGCCAGCGCCTTCAGCCGCAACGCGCTGGAAGAAAGGATCGGTGCGATCATGAATGTCAAAAAGAGATCCGTTGTCGCCCTTCTGACTGCGCTGCTGATCACCGCTGTCTCGCTGGCGGCCTTCGCCGCCGCGCCGGCATCCGAGACGACTTCGCAAGCCGCGGCCTATGAAGCCTTCGGCCTGCGGAGGGAGGAGGATGGGCTTGCCTATTGCTCCGTAAGCGTGCGCTTATTTGCGGACGACGCGGCGGGAATAGCATCCCTGGACCCGCGGGGCAATATCGACGTATATGCCGTGCGCGACGGCAGCGGTTCTCTGACCGGCCTGCGCGTCTCCACGGCGGAGGAATTCGCGGAGGCGACGAACGCGCTGGAGGCGGAACTTCGCGAGATCTACGCCTCCGCAGAGGAGGCGAACGCGGCGTACCTCGCGGAGTGGGAATGGTATGCCAGCGCCGACCCCGCATGGCCGGACGTACAGACGGACGACGAGGTGTGGGTGGATGACCCGAATACCGCCTATGGGGACATCAATATCGCCGAAAACGGCTACGCGGACTTCGGCATGACCACGCATCAGGGCCTGCTTCTCTACAACGGCGAATACGTGCGCTACCTCGACGATGCGGGCGGGGGCGTGCGCTATGAAAACGACGGCGGCGCCGTCGACCTCTACGCCGAGCGAGATGCAAACGGCGCCCTGACCGGTTTCCGCGAGGCGAGCGAGGAGGAATACGACGCCAACACAAAGCGGTACAAGGTCTGGTAAACCTGGATATGGCCGCGGGAGCCGTGTCAGGCTCGCCCCCTCTCCGACCGGGCATATTTTCTTCACAGCAAAGTCGAAGCGCGCGTATTGATTCCTATCTTTATGGCATATATCATGTTATTAAGTGGAGTCATCTCCGCGCAGACGGAGCAAAGGCGTGCGCCGTCGGAGGGAGGTCAGGGATTTGTCCAGATTCAAGCGCGCCTGCCGCCAGGCGATCCACAAGATCGCGCAGCGATTTCGGGATCACGAAGTCCACAACTTCTACAAGCGGCAGTTTTACGAATATCGCGCTTACGCCGGCGAAGCGGCGGCAAAGTCGACCGTGCGCGACTATCGCCGGGCTTACAAACATACGCGCTGCAGCGGCCGCGAATACATACTCTTCCGCTTTTACGAAAAGAGCCGCGAGGAGCGCAATACCTATCTGACCAACCTTCGCCGCGACCGCTTCATCCGTCAGATCGGCGACGATCAGACCAGCAACGCCTCCGTACCCGGCAACAAGATACTCTTCAACATGCTCTTTGAGCGCTACCTCTGCCGCGCGTGGATCAACCCCACCGCCGTCACGCCTGAAGGATTCGCCGCGTTCGTAAAAGAGCATGGCCGCGTGATGGTCAAGCCCGCCTGCGATGGCAAGGGGCACGGCATCACGGTCTACCATTACGAGGGCGACGAGGCGGCCAGGGCATATCACGATACGCTGGTGGGCGAGCCGATGCTGGTCGAGGAAATGCCCATCCAGCATCCGCAGATGGATCGCCTCAACCCCCATTGCCTCAACACCGTGCGCGTCACCACCTACACCGACCGCGACGAGGTACACATCATCCTCGCCACGCTGCGCTCCGCCACCGACGCAAAGATCGTGGACAACTTTGCCGTCGGCGGCATGCTTCTCGCCGTCGATCTGCAGAGCGGCAAGGTCGTCTCCGACGGCATCGACGAAAAGATGCGCACCTACGTCACCCATCCCGTCACCGGCGTCGCGCTGCGCGGCTTCCAGCTCCCCAACTGGAGCAAGGCGATGGACGTCGTCCGCCGCGCCTCCCGGGACATGTACGCCATGCCCCAGTGCCGCTTTCTCGGCTGGGACATCGCCTTTTTCAAAAACGGCGATGTCGGCATCATCGAGTGCAACTGGCGGCAGGGCGTGGAGATACAGATGGCCCACGGCCGCGGTATCTATTACGAATTGGATGCGCTGCGCCAAAAGCTCTGAGCAGCGCGCGCAAGCGGCTGGAGTTCATCCTCCGGCCGTTTTTGTTTTGCGGCGGGCCCTCGCGCCCCGGCCTTTCCAGGGAGCGCGCCGCTTTGCGCCCATGCCGTATTCCACACGAGGAGAGGATGTAAATGCCGAATATCTCTCGCGCCGCCAGACAGCTCGCGCACGTCTGCGCGCAGAAGTACCGCGAACGGGAACGCCTGCGCGCGGCAAAGCGGGAATTTGACCGCTTCCGCGCCCTCACCGGCATCGACACGCCGTGGGAGCGCTACTGCGCGGCTTACGCGGCCATCCGCTGCGACGTGCGGGAGTATTTTTACTTCCAGTTTTATCAAAGAACGCGGGAAGTTGGCGATACGTTCCTCACCACGCGGCGGCGGGACTGTTTCGTCCACCGCATCGGCGACGATGAGACGGGCAACTGCACCGCGCCGGGCAACAAGATACTCTTCAACATGCTCTTTGGCGAGTTCCTCGGCCGCGAATGGCTCAATCCCACCGCCGTCACGCCGGAGGAATTCGCCGCCTTTGTGAAAAAGCACGGCCGGGTGCTCATCAAGCCCGCCGGCGACGGCTGCGGCCACGGCGTTCACGCCTACCGCTACGAAGGCTGGAAAGCCGCGCTGGAGCGCCACGCGGAGCTGCTTGGCAAGAATGTGCTCGCCGAGCAGATGCCCGCCCAGCACCCGCGCATGGATCTGCTCAACCCCCATTGCCTCAACACTGCGCGCGTCACCACCTATACCGACCGCGACGACGTACACATACTGCTGGCCTCGCTGCGCAGCGCCAAAGACACGCGCGTGGTCGACAATTTCAGCGCCGGCGGCATCGCCATGGCGATCGACCTGCGCACCGGCGCGCTCACCTCAGACGCCATCGATGGCGCGCTGCGCAGCTTTTCCGAACACCCGCTCACCAAAACGCCCCTGCGCGGCTTTGCCCTTCCGGACTGGCCCGAGGCGCTGGAGATGGTGCGGCGCGCCGCGCGGAAGATATACGGCATGCCGCGCTGCCGCTTCCTCGGCTGGGACGTCGCCTTCCTCGCCACCGGCCCCGCCATCCTCGAAGTCAACTGGCGGGCCGGTTGCGGCGAGCAGATGCCCCACGAAAAGGGCATCTATTACGAACTGGAGGCGCTGGGCAGGAAACGCTGAACGCGAAGAAGCGGCCAAAGCGCACGCTTTGGCCGCGCAGAACGCACAACGCGCCGGGCGGAGAGCAAACGCTCTCCGCCCGGCGCATTTCCCTCGCGGTATGCTGGCCTACGCCCCAGCGCCAGATCGCGCGCAGCCTCGGCGATGCGCTTGGCGTTGTCGAAGCGGCGGTATTCTTGTTGCGCCTCGCGGATGCGCAACAGCTCCCTGCCGTCGTCGGCAAGCAGCCGCTTCACCGCCGCGGGCAGTTTTTTCACGCCCTTGGAAACGATGCCCAGCCCGTAGCGCTCCACCAGTTCAGGGTTTCCCTGCTCCTGCCCCGGCAGCGCGCCGGTGATGATGAGCGGCACGTTCATCACCACGGCTTCGAAGAACGAATTGGGGCTGCCGCGGGTGATCATGATGTCGCTCTCGTTCATCTGGTTCTCGATGTCGGTCACGAAGCCGAGTATGCGCACGCGCTCGCCGTACTTGCGCTTGAGCAGCGCCTCCAGCCGCTTTTTGAGCTGCCGGTTGCGCCCGCAGATGATGGTCAGCGTCACGTCGGTCTTGGTCATCAGCTCCAAGGCGTAAGAGCCGAGCATGCCGCTGCCCTCGCCGCCGGACATGAGCAGGCAGCGGGCGGGGCGCGAACCGTCGTAGGCAGGCTTTTCCACGCGCTGCGCCATGTCCGTAAAGCGGCGGCGGGTGGGGAAGCCCACTTTGAGGATGCGCTCGCGGGGCACGCCGAAGGAGAGCGTGCGCTCCATCGCCTCGTCGGTGGCGCAAATGATCAGCGCCGAGCGCGGGTCGCACCACGAGGGATGTACCGACACCGGATCGGCCTGCACCGATACGAACGGCAGATCCAGCCCGTGCTCCTCGCACACGGTCATCAGCGAAGAATTGAACATCGGGTGCGTGGTCAGCACCACGTCCGGCTGTTCCCGCGCCACCACTTCGAGAAAGCGCTTGCCCGCCCAGGTGGACATGAGGGAACAGTAGGTGGAATTGAACTTCGTGCCAAAATCCCACGTCATTTTCCAGAGGAACTTGGCGTGCCGGGTGACCACGCCATAGCTGTCGCCCAGCGCGGTCACGGATCTGTTCACCAGATCCTCAAAGCCGTCCACCTGCACGACCTCGACCTCGGGCATTTCCACAAACCAGTCCATCAGCGAATCGGAGATGGACTTATGCCCGCAGCCGGTGTGCTTGGTGGTGATGAGCAGTATTTTTTTCTTTTTTTCGTTCATGAACGCACCTTTACCGGATCCACGCCGGCGGGAATGTCGCCAACGCCGCGCAGCACGTAATGCGGCTGATAGGGATAGGTAGCCATGCTCTCCAGGCTCGTCACGCCCGAGAGCACCAAAACGGTGTCCATGCCGGATTCGATGCCGGCCACCACGTCGGTATCCATGCGGTCGCCGATGATGGCCGTGTCTTCCGGCGCGGCTTTCAGGCGGCTCTGGGCATGGCGCATCATCAGCGGGTTGGGCTTGCCGATGAAGTACGCCTGTCGCCCGCAGGCCATCTCGATGGGGGAGATGAGCGCGCGGCAGGCCGGGGCGATGCCGTTTTCCACCGGGCCGGTGACGTCCGGGTTCGTGCCCACGAGCTTGGCGCCGTTGCGCACCAGATGCACGGCCTTCTGGATCTTTTCAAAGCTGTAACCGCTGGTCTCGCCCACCACCACGTAATCGGGGTTGACGTCGTTCATGGAGAAACCCGCGTCGTAGAGCGCCCCCACCAGTCCCGCCTCGCCGATGACATAGGCCGAACCGCCGGGACACTGGTTTTTCAGGTAGCTGGCCGTAGCCAGGGCGCTGGTGTAGAAGTGCTCCTCGCCCACGTCCAGCCCCAGGCGGTGCAGTTTCTGTTTGAGCTCCTTGGGGCTGCGTTCGGAGGAATTGGTGAGAAAGAGGTATTCCTTGCCATTCCGCTCCAGCCAGTCCACAAATTCCCGCACGCCGGGCAAAAGCAGGTTGCCGTGATAGATCACGCCGTCCATATCGCTGATAAACGCTTTTTTCCGCAAAAGCTCGTCCATTGTACCCCACTCCTTTGGCCGCGCGCTTTTCCGCACGCGCCTGCCCCTATTATACATGATGAAATCCATTTTGAAAAGTCAAACTTTGCCAGACTGTCCAAAAAGACGCCTCTTTCGCGCGCATGCGGGCAAAAGACGCCTTTGTGGGAAGCGCGCATTGCATTTTGCTGGATTTCTGCTATAATGGCAGTATGGAAGAACGCCTGGAAAAACTCAGAGGCTTCGCGCCGGTGGCGGATGAAAGCTGCCGCGTGCTGATCCTCGGCACCGCGCCGAGCGTCCAGTCGCTGCGCGAGGGCTTTTACTACGCCCACCCGCGCAACGCCTTCTGGCGCCTGCTTTCCGATACCTTTGGCGCGCCCGTGCCGGAAACAGCGGGGGAGAAGGCGGCGCTGCTTCTTGAAAACCGCCTCGCCCTCTGGGACGTGCTCTGCGCCTGCGTTCGCCGCGGCTCCTTGGACAGCGCCATCCGCGAGCCGGAAGGCAACGACTTTTCCGCCTTTTTCGCCGCCTGCCCGCGCGTTGCGCGCGCGCTTTTCAACGGCGCGGCGGCCGAAAGGCTTTTTTTCCGCCTCTGCGGGGAGGCGCTCCAGGGCCGCGAGGCCGTGCGCCTGCCCTCCACCAGCCCTGCCTGCACGCTCCCTTACGCTCGAAAACTGGAGCTTTGGAGAAAGGAACTTCTGCGATGACGAAGAACATACTGCCCAATGAGATACTGCGCAAAAAGCGCTTTGGCGGCGAACTGAACGAGGCCGAGATCCGCGCCTTCGTGCGCGGCGTGACCGACAAAAGCTGGGCCGACTACCAGATATCCGCCCTGCTCATGGCCATCTGCATCCACGGCATGAGCGACCGCGAAACGCTGGCGCTGACGCTGGCCATGGCCAAGTCCGGCGACACGCTGGATCTCAAGGACATCCCCGGCGTCAAGGCCGACAAACATTCCACCGGCGGCGTGGGCGACACCACCAGCCTCATCCTCGTGCCCCTCACGGCCGCCTGCGGCCTCAAGGTGGCGAAGATGTCCGGCCGCGGGCTGGGCTTCACCGGCGGCACGCTGGACAAGCTCGAGTCCATCCCCGGCATGCGCGTCGACCTGGGTGTGGATGAATTCAAGGACATCGTCCGTTCCGTCGGCTGCGCCATCGTCAGCCAGACCGCCGAGCTCGCCCCGGCGGACAAGGTGCTCTACGCCCTGCGCGACGTCACCGAAACGGTGGACTGCCTGCCGCTGGTCGTCTCCTCCATACTCTCCAAAAAGCTGGCCGCCGGCTGCGACGTGGTGGTGCTCGACGTCAAGACCGGTTCCGGCGCTATCATGGACACGCCGGAAAAGTCCCGCAAACTGGCGGAGGACATGGTGCGCATCGGCAACCTCAGCGGCCGCCGCTTCTCGGCGCTCATCACCGACATGGACCAGCCTCTGGGCATGTACATCGGCAACGCCCTCGAAGTGGAGGAGGCCATCGACGTGCTCGCCGGCCGCGCGGCCGGCCCCTTGCGCGACGTGGCTCTCACACTGGGCGCGCACATGCTGAAAAACGCCGGCCTCGTCCCCTCTGTGGATGCGGGCGAAGCCATGCTCGCGGAGAAGATCGAAAGCGGCGCGGGCCTTGCCAAGTTCGCCGAGATGATCAGGGCGCAGGGCGGCGACCCCCGCGTCTGCGAGTATACCGGCCTGCTGCCCAAGGCCAGCCGCAAGGTGCCCATGTACGCCATGGGCGACGGCTACATCTCCGCCATCCGCACCTCGGAAGTCGGCAACGCCGCCCGTCTTCTCGGCGCGGGGCGGCTGCGCAAGGAGGACGGGATCGACCCCGCCGTGGGCATCGTCATGCAGCGGCGCGTCGGCGAATACGTCCGCCGCGGCGACCCGCTGCTCACCATCCACGCCAACGCCCACTCGGATGTGACGGGCGCGCATACGCTCCTCAGCAGGGCCTTCAAGCTCTCGCCCGATCCAGTGACGCCTCCGGAGCTGATCCATGCGGTGGTGGAATAGCGCTCTGCGCGGCATAAAGCGCGTCGCGCTGTGCAAGGAGGGCGGCGCGCGCGCCGCCTGGAAGCTGCTCTTTGCCTACGCCGCCTATCTGCTCTGGGCCTGGCTCGTCACGTATCTGCTCTCGCTGGGCTTTGGCGCGCTCTTTGGCGCGTGGGGCCTCTCCGCCGCCACCGCCGCGCGCGCGCCTTCCTGGGCACAGTGGCTCTTTGCCAACTACGGCCGCTTTATCTCGCTTGTTTCCAGCTTCGGCGCCATCGCCCTCGCCCATGGCCTTCTGCGTCTGCTCGCGGGCGGGAAGATGGAAAAACTGCGCCCGCGCGATCTGACCATGGGTGCGCTCTGGGGCCTTATCCCCGTGCTCGCCGGCGCGGCGCTGTTCCTCCTCATGGACTCCATGCGCCTTTACGAGCGGACGTTCTCGCTGACCCCGGACCTTCTCTGGATGCTGGCCGTTTACTTCGCCGCGGCGCTGGCGGAGGAGCGCTTCGCGCGTGGCCTCACCATGCGCGCGGCCACGCTGCACGCCCGCCCCATCTGGGGCTACGCGGCTTCCGCCGCCATGCTGCTGGCCATCACCGGCAGCTACGCCCTGCCGCCGCTGGGCGTCGTCAACATGCTGCTCACCGCCGTCCTCTGCGCCCATTTGAGCGCCACGGGCCGCGCCGGGGCCTCCGTGGGCCTGCGCTGCGTCTGGAGCTGGGCGTCCACCGCCCTGGCCGCCTTCCCCGGCGGCAGCGCCGCCTCCCAGCCCGTCTTCCGCCTCTACGAAGTTTCGGAAAACTGGCTCACCGGCGGCGCGAGCGGCCTCATCTGCGGCGCGTGGATGACGCTCGCCCTCCTCGCCCTGACCCTCTGGCTCTTCCGTAAGCCCTTGGGCGCGCTCCTGCGCCGCAAGGAAGCAAAATAAGCCGCACGCCCCGCGCTCAGCGCGCAGGGCGGTTTGCGCAAAGACAAAACCCACTCCAAGATCAAGGCATGATACCCGTGATAAGCACTTGACATGGGGGAAAACTTGGACGCGACACCTTTGCCTGCATCGGCGCGGGAACGAAGGACTGAGCATTTCCCAAAACAGAAAACGCGGCAGACGCCCTCGCGCGTCCGCCGCGTTGCTTATCCGTTCGTTTCCCTGAAAAACCGCTTCAGCGCCGCCTCCACGCCCTCCCTGTCCACCAGATAGCTGAACCCATGGTCGGCCCCGGGCACGGTGACGAGGGCCTTCGGCGCGGCGCAATGCGCGCAGTTCTCCCGCGACATATCGCAGGGCACGAAATCGTCCGCCTCGCCGTGGATGAACAGCACCGGCACGCGGCACTTCTCCAACGCCCGCGCCGCGCTCGCCGCCTCCGGGTCGAAGCGCCCGAAAACGCGCGCCCCCAGCCGCACGAGGAAGTAGACGGGCGTCACGGGCAAATGGCACTGGCGGATGACCTTGCAAAG
The DNA here is from genome assembly GCA_018712885.1 of Candidatus Pullichristensenella stercoripullorum. Lineage (GTDB taxonomy): Bacteria > Bacillota > Clostridia > Christensenellales > Aristaeellaceae > Pullichristensenella > Pullichristensenella stercoripullorum. The sequence goes on from DVGE01000234.1 coordinate 13,257, forward strand.
TATGTCCCGCGGCGATGTATAGCCGCAGTCGGCAATGATGCCGCGCACGCTCGCGGGCAGGTCGAACTCGCTGGCCATCAGCACCGTGGCCGCGCCCATGGAGATGCCGTCCAGATACACCGCCGAAGGGTGGAAGCGCTCCTCCGCCCAGCGCGCCCAGGCGAGGCAGTCACGCCGCTCATGAACGCCGAAGGAGATGGCCTTGCCGCCGCTTTCGCTGTGCGCGCGCTGATCGACCAATACCAGCCCAAACCCCTGCGCGCGGTAAAATTCCAGCACGCAGCCAAAGTCACGCGCCGCCGAGGAGCGCCAGCCGTGAAAGAGCAGCAAAAGCGGCTTGCCTTCCTCCACGGCGCACAGACGCGCGCGCAGACGCAAACCGTCGAAGGACGCGATCTCCGCTTCCTCGAACGCCAGGCTGTGGTAATATGCCTGCCCCGCCCGCAGCATCGGCGCGAAGCGCCCATAGCGCGCTTCGCTAAACACAGTCAGCGTCTTTTTGTGCTGGTAGCGGCGGAAAGCCAGCGCGTAACAGCCCCACGCCAGCGCCCAGAACAGCAGAACAAGCCCGGCGGCGATGATGAGCGCCAGCAAACTCCCGCTCACGCCCCGCCCTCCGCGCCGAGAAAGCGCTTCATCGCCGGCAGCGCCGCCAGCGCGTCCTGCCGGCCCAGTTCATAGAGGTTTTGCAGCCGCTCCGGGTCGCGTTCCAGCCGCCCGATCTCCGGCTTGCGGCTGGGGCGGACGACGAAGGCGCGCCCCTCCGCCGCGGCGCGCTGTATGTAGCGCTCCTCCGCCTCGCACAATTCCACGCGCCGCGCCATCGTCGCAAGAAAGCGCGGGTACTTGCGGTAGCGGAAGTTGAGCGGGGGGATGTTGTCGCTCCTGCGCTTAAAGCCCTCCTCCTTGGTCAGCACCACCACGTTGCGCGCGTAGCCCATGCGCTCAAAGGCGGCCAGCGGCACGCTGTCGGCGATGCCCCCGTCCAGATAGGGCCTGCCCTCCAGCATGACGATGCGCGACACATAGGGCATGGAGGCCGAGGCGCGCAGCCAGTCCATCTGCTTGAAAAGATCGGTCACGCGCGGATACTCGCCCTCGCCCGTCTCCAGATTGGTCACGCCCACGTAAAAGGCGGTGGGGGAGGCCATGAACGCCTCGTTGTCGAAGGGGTCGAGCTTTTCGGGGATGTCGTGGTAGCAGAGCTTTTCGCCCACGGCGTTTCCCGTGGTCAGAAGCGAATACACGCTCATGAATCCACGGTCGCGGCAATAGCGGGTGAAATAACGGATGCTGCGCCCCCGCTGCCCGGAGACGAACGAACAGCCGTGCACCGCGCCCGCCGAAACGCCGATCACGCCGTCAAACGCCGCGCGCAGCCCCGCCGCGTCCATGGCGTCCAGCACGCCCGCGGTATAGATGCCGCGCATGCCGCCGCCTTCCAGCACCAGTCCCGTTTTCATACTGCCCTCCTTCAGTGCGCCCGCATGACAAAGTCGCGTGGGCATGCGGCGCGCATGGTGGCCAGCACGCCGTCCAGATGGTCACATTCGTGCTGCAAAAGTTCCGACAGGTCGCCCTCCAGCGCCCATTCCCGCTCAGTCCAGTCAAGGTCGCGGCAGCGCACCACGCAGCGGCGATGGCGCTTTAAGCGCACCAGCAGATGGGGGAAGGACATGCAGTCGTCCAGCACCTCCATCATCTCTCCGTCGGGGAAGGAGAGCTCGGGGTTCAAAAACGTCACCGGCGCATCTTCAAGGCACATGCACACCACGCGCTTCATCACGCCGATCTGCGGCGCGGCGATGGCGCGCCCCGCGCCCATTTTCCGCCGGTAGGCGAGTATGGTGTCGCGCATATTGGCGATGAGCGCCGGCATCGCCGCGAGCTCTTCGCGGCGCACAGGATTGCATACCTGATACAGCCGCGCATCTCCCAGCAAGAGTATCTCCCGTTCCATCGTTCTCTCCCAAGATACAGCCCAGCGCCCCTGCAAGCAGAGGCGCTGGCGAAAGATATATCCGCGCGGCGGTCACCCGCCGGAAGGGGGAAATTACTCCTCCTCTTCCTCCTCGCGCTTGGTGTTTTCGATGATCTTCTTGGCGTCGGCAGCCGGCACTTCCTCGTAGCGCTCGAACTGCATGGTGAACGAGCCGCGCGCCTGCGTCATCGAGCGCAGGTCGGTGGCGTACTTGAACATCTCGCCCAGCGGCACCTCGGCGGACACGCACTGCATGCCGTTGACCTGGTCCATGCCCATGATGCGGCCGCGGCGCTTGTTCATATCGCCAATGATGTCGCCCATGTACTCGTCCGGCACATAGACCTTCACCGAGTAGATCGGCTCAAGCAGCACGGGGGAAGCGTCCACCAGCTTCTTGAAGGCGATGCGCGCGGCGGTCTTGAAGGCCATTTCGGAGGAGTCCACGGCGTGGTAGGAACCGTCGTGCAGCTTGGCGGTCAGGCCCACCACCGGGTAGCCGGCCAGCACGCCGTGCTTGATGTTGTCGCGCAGACCCTTTTCGACCGCGGGGATGAAGTTGCGCGGCACCACGCCGCCCACGACCGCGTCCTCGAAGTGGAACTCGGTGTCGGTCGGGTCGTCGTTGGGACGGAACTCGATCCACACGTCGCCGAACTGGCCGTGTCCGCCGGACTGCTTCTTGTGGCGGCCCTGCACGTCGATCTTCTTGCGGATGGACTCGCGGTAGGGGATCTTCGGGAACTGGAGGATGCACTCCGCGCCGAACTTGCTGGCCAGCTTCTTGGCGATGACTTCCAGGTGCAATTCGCCCAGGCCGGAGAGCACGCTCTCGGTGGTCTCCACGTTCTTTTCCACGCGGATGGTCGGGTCTTCCTCCATCAGGCGGCTGAGGCCGGAGAAGATCTTGTCTTCCTCGCCCGCCTTCTTGGCGTACACGGCCATGGAGATGCAGGGCGCCGGGAACTCGAGCTCGTCGAACTTCACGGGCTTGTTCGGGTCGCACAGCGTGTTGCCGGTGGCGACGCTGCCCAGCTTGGAGATGGCGCAGATGTCGCCCGCGCACACCTTCTGCGCCGGGTTCTGCTTGCCGCCGCGCAGGAAGTAGATGTTGCCGGCTTTCTCGGCCTTTTCCGCGTTGGCGTTGTAAAGCGGCGTGCCGGACGTGAGCGTGCCGGAAGTGACTTTCAGAAGCGACAGCTTGCCCACGAACGGGTCGGCCAGCGTCTTGAACACGCGGGCGGAGAAGGGCTGATCGTCGGCGCAGACGCGCTCCTCAGCGTCGCCGCTCTTGGGATTGACGCCCTCGAGCGTGGAGCCCGCCGGGGAGGGCATGAGGTCGATGAGGTTGTCCAGCAGCTTGGCAAGGCCCACGCGCGTCAGCGACGAGCAGCAAACCACCGGCACGACCGTGCCGTCCTGAATACCCTGGCGCAGGCCGTGCATGATCTCTTCCTGGGAAAGCTCGCCTTCCTCGAAGTACTTCTCCATCAGCTCGTCCTCGGCGCCGGCCGCGGCTTCCATGATGGCTTCGCGGGCGCTCTCGACGTCGCCGGCCATATTGGCGGGGATGTCGATCTCCTTGAGGGTCTTGCCCTCGCCGGTGTAGGCCTTGTTCTCCAGAACGCAGACAACGCCGGT
>DVGE01000235.1 GCA_018712885.1 Candidatus Pullichristensenella stercoripullorum
GCGAGCAGGGCGTTGACGGCGGGGCTGGCGGTCTTCAGCGCGCTGCTGACGAGCTGTATGTCGCCATAGACGCGCTCGATGTATGCCTGCGCCTCCTTGTACTCCCCCATGCCGATGAGGCCGTAGACCACCTGCATGTGGTTCTTGAAATCGTGCCGCTGGGCGCGCAGTGTGCCGTTGAGGTCTTCGAGCTGGGTATAGGCGTCCTCGAGCATCTCGCTCTGGCTGGCGATCTTGCGGGCGTTGCGGGCGTCGCGGATGTCCAGAAGCGCGCCCCAGACCACCACGAAGGCCACGGCGCAGATGAGCAGCCGCTCGGCCATGCCGGAAAGGTCGAACTCGCGGCCAAAAAGGGCGTAAAGCACCAGCCCCACGGCGAAGATCACCTGCGCGGCGTTGGCGGCGATGGCGTAGCGGGAGACTTTGTTGAGGTCGAGCCGTTCTCGAAGCGTCTTTTTCATGGGGATATTATAGCACCTGAACGGCGGGCGTTGCAATAACTTTTCCAAAGCGCGCGGGCAATCTAAACACGGCGTAGATATAATTGTGACACAGACAAAGGGAGGGGCGCTTATGAGAGATCAAACGACGCGGCGATTGGCCTATGGCGGGCTGATGGCGGCGCTGATCGCGCTGTTGACCGCCTATGTGCGGCTGGACATACTGTTTTTCCTTTCCATGCACAGCGGCTACGCGCATCTGGGCGACGTGGGCATCGTCATCGCCTCCTTGCTGATGGGCCCGTTCGCGGCGGCGCCCGCGGCGCTGGGCTCGGCCATCGCCGACCTTTTGGCGGGGTATGTGACCTACGCGCCGTTCACGCTGGTCATCAAGGGCGCGATGGGCTTTTTCATGGGCAAGTGGCTGGTGGCCAGGCGCTTCAGCGCCCGCAACATCGCCCTGCTTCTGCTGACGGCGGCGTTCATGGTGGGGGCGTATTTTCTCACCGACACGCTGCTCTACGGCGTGGAGGCGGCCATCGGCTCGGTGGTCGGCAACTGCGTGCAGGGCGCGGCGATGATCGCCGGCGGCGTGGTCATCCTGCCGCTGTACTGCTCGCTGCCGGAGCGCATACGCGGGAAAAGGAAGTAAAGGCGAAAAGCGCCGTCGCGGGGACGTCCTCGCGGCGGCGTTTTTTAATCCTTCGGTTTTTCCCAGAGGCCGTACTGGGCCTCGTTTTGCAAGGCGGAGAGCAAAAGCTCGCGCGCGTCGGGCTTGCGGCGGCAGATGGCGTTGAGAAGCTCGCGCACATCGTCGCGCTTGGTGCGGCCGTTGGCCGGGCAGGGCGAGGGCACGACGGGCAGACCCAGCGTTTTCACCATGTGGAGGACGTGCTTTTCCGGCAGGTAGACCAGGGGGCGGATCTGGGTGATGCCCTTGCGCGTCAGGTGCGTGACGGGATGGAAGGTGTGGATGCGCCCCTCGTAGAGCATGGAGAGGAAGAGCGTCTCGATGGCGTCGTCGCGGTGATGGCCGAGCGCCAGTTTGTTGGCCCCGACCTCGAGGCAGAGGTCCACCAGCGCGCCGCGGCGCATCTTCGCGCACAGGGAGCAGGGGTTTTTCTCCTTGCGTTCCTCAAAGATGACCTTGCCGATCTCCGTTTCGCGGACGATATAGGGAACGTCCAGCGTTTCGCAAAGGGCGCGCACGCCGCCGAGGTCGAAGGGCTGTAGCCCCATGGTGAGGGTCAAGGCGGTGAGCGTGTAGGGGTTTTTCGAGAAGCGGCGGTAGAGCGCGAGCGCATAGAGCAGCAGCAAGCTGTCCTTGCCGCCGGAGACGCCGACGGCGACGTGGTCGCCCGGGGCGATCATGCGGAAATCCTCGTCGGCGCGGCGCAGGCAGCCAAGCACTTCTTTCATGGCAGTCCTCCAAATGTTTTCGCAAAAAGAGCGCCGTTTTTCGCGGCGCACTTTCGCGTTTTATCGTTTATACGTGCAAAACCTCCGTGGCCACCGAGAAGAGCACCAGCAGCGAGCAGATATCCACGATGGTGGTGATCAGCGGGCTGGCCATGAGGGCGGGGTCCAGGTGGACGGCCTTGGCCAGAAGCGGCAGCGTACAGCCGATGGCCTTGGCGACGATGACGGTGATGTACACCGCCACGGCGATGGTCAGGGCGGTGGGGATGCGCTGGGCGATGGTCGCGTCCATATCGCCGAGCCAGAAGGTGTAGAGCGCGAACGTGACCAGCGAGAGCACCGCGCCGACGATAAGGCCGACGCGCACCTCTTTCCAGAGGAGTTTAAAGATGTCCTTTAATTCCACTTCGCCGAGGGCAAGGCCGCGGATGGTCAGCGTCGAGGCCTGCGAACCGCAGTTGCCGCCCGCGCCCATCAGCATGGGGATGCAGGCGGTGAGCACCACGCCGAAGGCCGAGGTCTTGAGCGCGTCCTCGTAGTGGGTGATGATCATGCCGGTGAAGATGGCGGAGATCATCAAAAACAGCAGCCACGGCATGCGGTTTTTGGCCAGCGTCAAAACGCCGGTCTTGAGGTATTCGTCCTCCGAGGGGAGCATGGCGGCCATTTTTTCAAAGTCCTCGGTGTTCTCCTCTTCGATGACGTCGACGATATCGTCGATGGTGATGATGCCGATCATGCGTTCCTCGTGATCGACCACGGGGATGGAGATCAGGTCGTACTTGCGCACGGTGTCGGCGACGAGTTCCTGATCGTCGGTGGTGTGGACGCAGACGAACTGCTGGTTCATCAGCGTTTCCACCTTTACATCGTCCTGCGCCAGGAGCAGCTTGCGCAGCGGCAGCGTGCCGAGCAGTTTGCGCTGCGCGTCGAGCACATAGAGCGTATAGATGGTTTCCTTGTCAAGGCCGGTGCGACGGATCTCCCCCATAGCCTCGCCCACGGTGGTGCCCACATGCAATTCCATGTACTCGATGGTCATGATCGAGCCGGCGCTGTTTTCCGGGTAGCGCAGGAATTGGTTGATGAGGGCGCGCTTCTCCGCGTCGCAGCCCTTTAAGACGCGCTTGACCACGCCCGCGGGCAGCTCTTCCAGAAAGTCCACGGCGTCGTCGATAAACATATCGTCCACCAGGCGCACGGCTTCGTTGTCGTCCATGGCCTCGATGACGCGCTGGCGCTGGTCGGCATCCATGTAGGCGAATACGTCTGCCGCGATGTCTTTGGGCAGGAGCCGGAACACCATCAGCATTTTTTCATTGTCAAGTTCCTCCATGTACTCGGCGATGTCCACCTCGTTGAGCATGGAGAGCGCGCCGCGCAGCTCGCCCTTGCGTCCTTCGGCCACGAGCTTATCCAGGCGCGCGCGGATCTTTTCAAAATCCATTGGCTTCATCCTCCCTCCGTTTGTTCAGAAACGCACGAAAACAGCACACCGCCCCTGGACGTGCTGTGCTTGCGACGTTTCGACAGATGTTTGAGAATGACGGCCTTCCGGGAAGGTGTCAGTCCGCGGCAGGGCGGACGGAGCGACTTCGGGGAACGCCTTCATTGGACACACATCTAGCGCCGTCGTCCACGCCTTGCCACCTCCCGGTATCAGAATGGATGCAGGAAAACCCTACCTCCTTATCATAGCCCCGCTGCAGCGAAACGTCAACCCCTATAAAGAAAAATTTCTTCACTTTAGAGGAATTAACGCAAATCGCCGCCGCGTGGGATTGACATACGTTCCCCGGCACGGTTAGAATATAGGTTGTGATTTTTTGACTTGGAGGAAGGCACATGCTGCACCCGGAGCTTCCGGCGGAAGTGGCGCGCAGGCGCACGTTCGCCATCATCTCC
>DVGE01000236.1 GCA_018712885.1 Candidatus Pullichristensenella stercoripullorum
AATCGCGGTCGGCCACGGCGTCGAGGCTGTTTTCGCTGACGCCGTTCATATGGAGCTGCTCGGCCACGTATTGCCGGTCGAGCGGGTAGCCGGTGCCGGCCAGCGCCCCGGAGCCGAGGGGCGAAATGAGCGTGCGCGCGCGGCACTCGGCAAGGCGCTCGCGGTCGCGCAGCAGCATCTGCGCGTAGGCCATCAGGTGGTGCGCCAGCGTCACCGGCTGCGCCCTCTGCAAATGGGTGTAGCCGGGCATGACGGTGTGGAGGTGCTTTTCCGCCACATCGCAGAGCGTTTCCACGACGGCCTTGCAGCGCGCGCGCGTTGCCTCGATCTCGTCGGCGAGGTAGAGGCGCAAATCGAGCGCCACCTGATCGTTGCGGCTGCGGGCGGTGTGCAGTTTCTTGCCCGGCTGGCCGATGCGGCGGGTCAGTTCGCCCTCCACGAAGGTGTGGATGTCCTCGCAGGACATGTCGATCTGCAGCTTGCCCGCGTCGATGTCGGCGAGGATGCCTTTGAGACCTGCGACGATGGCCTCCTTTTCCTCCTCGGTGAGCACGCCGATCTTGCCCAGCATGCGCGCGTGGGCGATGGAGCCGGTGATGTCCTGCTTGTACATGCGCGCGTCAAAGCCGATGGACTTGTTGAGGCGGTCGAGGCGCTCGTCTACGTCGCCGCCCAGCCTTCCCTGCCAGAGCTTCATACTTATACATTCCTCCAAACGCGCAAAAGAGCTGTCCCGCGGGCAGCCCTTTCGCGTATGGTCGATACGGACTTACTTCTTCAGCTTCTTCATCGCTTGTACGGCGATGGGCAGGCCGTAGAGGGCGATGAAGCCCGCGCTGTCGGCCTGGTCGTACACCGCGTCCTCGCCGAAGGTGGCAATTTCCTCATCGTAGAGGGAATAGGGGCTGGTCATGCCCGCGCCGGTGATGTTGCCCTTGTAGAGCTTGACCTTGACCGTGCCGGTGACGGTCTCCTGCGTCTTGTCGACGAAGGCGGAGAGCGCCTCGCGCAGGGGCGTGTACCAGAGGCCGTTGTAGACCAGGTCGGCAAAGTCCAGCGCCAGCTTCTGCTTCATGTGCTGGGTGTTCTTGTCCAGACAGAGCTGCTCGAGCATCTCATGGGCGAAGTAGAGGATAGCGCCGCCGGGAGTTTCGTACACGCCGCGGCTCTTCATGCCCACGAGGCGGTTTTCCACCATGTCGAGAATGCCCACGCCGTGCTTGCCGCCCAGCTGGTTGAGCTTTTCAATGAGGGCCACGCCGTCCAGCTTCTCGCCGTTGACGGCCACGGGGATGCCCTTTTCAAAGTCGATGGTCACGTACTCGGGCGCGTCGGGAGCCTGCTCCGGGGTCACGCCCATTTCGAGAATCTTTTCGTACTGCGGCTCGTTGGCCGGGTCCTCGAGGTCAAGGCCCTCATGGGAGAGGTGCCAGAGGTTCTTGTCCTTGGAATAGTTGGTCTCGCGGCTGATGCGCAGGGGGATGTTGTGGGATTCGGCGTAGTCGATCTCATCATCGCGGCTCTTGAACTCCCAGACGCGCCACGGGGCGATGACCGGCATCTGCGGCGCGAAGGCCTTGATGGACAGTTCAAAGCGCACCTGATCGTTGCCCTTGCCGGTGCAGCCGTGGGCGATGGCGTCCGCGCCCTCCTTGAGGGCGATCTCGGTGATGCGCTTGGCGATGATGGGGCGCGCGAACGACGTGCCCAGCAGGTACTCGCCCTCGTACTTCGCGCCCGCCTTGAGGGTGGGGAAGATGTAATCCTCGACGAATTCCTTGCTCAGATCTTCGATATAGAGCTTGGAAGCGCCGGTCTTGATGGCCTTTTCCTCCAAGCCCTCCAGCTCCGTGCCCTGCCCCACGTCCGCAGCCACGGCGATGACTTCGCAGCCCTCGTAGTGTTCCTTGAGCCAAGGGATGATGACGGACGTGTCCAGACCGCCGGAATAGGCCAGAACGATCTTCTTATACTGCTTCATCGGAATGCCCTCCTGAATGAATATGCGTTTGATGGTGTATATTATACGCTTATTTGCGAAAAAATCAAGGGGTCAAGCGCATAATTATGTATTTTGTTTGTTAAAACGCGCGGTTTTCAGCGGCGGGCGGCTTCCAGCGCCTCCCAGATGCGCTGCAGATCGTCGGCGCTGTAATAGGAGATGACCAGTTTTCCGCGGTTTTTGTCGCCGTCGATCTTCGCGCGGGTGCCGAACAGCTCGCGTGCCATGTCCTCCAGTTCCGTCAGCTCCCGATCCGGGCGCGGGCGGGGTTTGGGCGCGGGCTTGACCGGCTGGGCGCAGATGCGCTCCAGTTGACGCACAGACCAGTTCTGCTGTACGGTGAGGTTGGCAAGCTGCACCTGCCGCGAGGGGTCGACCGAAACGAGCGCCCGCGCATGCCCGGCGGTGAGGCGGCCATCGACGAGCATTTTCTGCACTTCCTCCGGCAGCGTCAGAAGCCGCAGGAGGTTGGCCACCGCCGGGCGGCTCTTGCCAAGGCGCTCGGCGACGCGCTCCTGCGTGAGACCCGCCGCCTCCATCAGGCGCTTGACGCCGGCGGCTTCCTCCATGGGGTTGAGGTCGTCGCGCTGAAGGTTTTCCACCAGCGCCGCCTCCAGGCGCTTCTGCTCGTCCCAGTCGCGCACGATGGCGGGGATCTCTTCAAGCCCCGCCAGCCGCGAGGCGCGGTAGCGGCGCTCGCCGGCGATGATCTCGTAGCGCTCGCCCGTTTTGCGCACGATGATGGGCTGCAAAACGCCCACGGCGCGGATGGACTCGGCCAGTTCGCGCAGCGCCGTTTCCTCAAAGCGCTCGCGGGGCTGGCCGCGGTTGGGGTCGATGTCCGTCAGATTCAGGGAACGCACCTCGTCGCGGGCTGCTTCGCTGTTTTCCGCCGCCTCACCCAGAAGCGCGCCCAGGCCGCGGCCCAGGCCGCGCTGCATCTTTGCCGCCATACTATCTTCCCTCATTTCTGCCGATCAGCTCTTTGGCCAGCGCGCGGTAGGCAGCCGCGCCGTTGCAACGGCCATCGTAGCGGTGGATGGGCATGCCATAGCTGGGCGCCTCGCTCAAACGCACGTTGCGGGGGATGAGCGTTTCAAATGCCTCCTTGGGAAAGTGGTTGCGCACTTCCGCCACCACCTGCGCGCCGAGGTTGGTGCGGGCGTCGAACATGGTCAGCACGATGCCCTCCACTTCCAAAGCGGGGTTGAGCTTTTTGCGCACCAGCTTTATGGTGTTCATCAGCTGGCCCACGCCCTCGAGCGCGTAGTATTCGCACTGGATGGGCACCAGCACGCTGTCCGCCGCGGTGAGGGCGTTGAGCGTCAAAAGGCCCAGCGAGGGCGGGCAGTCGATGAAGATATAGTCGTAGCTGTCCCGCAGGGGTTCGAGCGCCGTCTTGAGCAGCCCTTCGCGGCCCTCAAGGCCCACAAGCTCCACCTCCGCGCCGGCCAGTTCGATGCTGGCGGGGATGAGCATGAGGCCGTCAAAGCCGGTATCGACGCAGGCGTCCTTTGCCTCCGCCTCAGTAAGCAGCACTTCATAGATCGTCTTCGCGTCCTGCGCTGCTTCCACGCCCAGCCCGCTGGTGGCGTTGCCCTGCGGGTCGATGTCCACCAGCAGCGTTTTTTTGCCGGCTTCGGCCACGCAGGCGCTCAGATCGACCGAGGTCGTGGTCTTGCCCACGCCGCCCTTCTGGTTGGAGATGGCGATGATCTTGCCCATGGTGTACGTCCTTCCTTGTCAAGTGCCGTTACGCCTCGATCTGCGAATGGTGCATGAGGAGGCAGTCGATGGAATCGGTCAGCGCGATGAAGCTGGCCTCGAGGATGTTCGTGGAGACGCCCACGGTGGAAAAGACGTTTTTCCCGTCCGTGGAGTCGATGCGCACGCGCACGGCGCTGGCCGTGCCGCTGGCGGAGACGACGCGCACCTTGAAATCCGTGAGCCGCATGTTCTCCAACACCGGGTAAAAGCGCGAGAGCGCCTTGCGCAGGGCGAGGTCGAGGGCGTTGACCGGGCCGTCGCCCTCGTCGGCGGTGATCTCCACGCGCTCGTCCACCGAAACCTTCACGTAAGCCTGCGCATTGAGCGGGCCGGGGTCGGGGCGGGAAAAGACGTGGAAGTCGAGCACTTTGAAAAACGCCGGGCGGCGGCCGAGCGCTTCGAGGATGCGCAGCGTCAACGAGCCGTCCGCGTCTTCAAAGGAATAGCCCTCCGCCTCCAATGCCTTGACGTTTTCCAGGATACGGATGGTGGCCTCGCTCTCGCGCGTCAGTTCCGGGGCGACCTTTTTAAGCCGCGTCAGGAGCGCGCTGCGCCCCGCCACCTCGCTGATGAGCAGGCGGCGACGGTTGCCGACCAGTTTGGGGTCGATGTGTTCAAAGCTGTCGCGGCGCTTGAGTACGCCGTCTATGTGCATGCCGCCCTTGTGGGCGAAGGCGTTGCGGCCCACGTAGGGCATGCTTTCATCCATATTGAGGTTGGCAAGCTCGCTGATGAAGCGCGCCGTGTCGCACAGAAGGGACAAATTGCCCTCCGGCAGGGCGCGCAGGCCCATCTTCAGCTCCAGATCGGGCAGCACTTCGCAGAGGTTGGCGTTGCCGCAGCGCTCGCCATAGCCATTGATGGTGCCCTGCACCTGCATGGCCCCGGCCTCGACCGCGGCCAGCGTGCCGGCGGTGGCCAGACCCGCGTCGTTGTGGCAGTGGATGGCCACGGGCACGGAAAAGCGCGCCGCGACCTCGCGCACTACCTCGTGGATGGCGCTGGGCAGCGTGCCGCCGTTGGTATCGCAGAGGGAAAGGCGCGTCGCCCCGCCGCGCGCGGCGGCCTCCAGCGTGGAAAGGGCGTAGGCGGGGTCCTCGCGGTAGCCGTCGAAGAAGTGTTCGGCGTCGAAAAACACGCTCATGCCGTTTTCGGTGAGGAAGCGCGCCGTGTCCTCGATCATGGCAAGGTTCTCTTCCGGGGCGACGCCGACCACGTCCCGCGCCTGCGAAACGCTGGCCTTGCCCACGATGCAGGCGATGTGCGCGCCGCTTTCCAGCAGGGCGCGCAGCCCGGCGTCGTCCTCCGCGCGCAGCCCGGCGCGGCGCGTCATGCCAAAGGCGGCGAGGCGGGCGTTTTTCAGATGCAGCTTTTCCCGCGCGAAGCGAAACAGCTCCGCGTCCTTGGGGTTGGAAAAGGGATTGCCGGCCTCTATGTAGCTGACGCCCAGTTTGTCCAGCGCGCGCACGAGTTTGAGCTTGTCTTCCAGAGAAAAGATCACGCCCGCGGCCTGCACGCCGTCGCGCAGCGTCGTATCCAGCACTTCCACTGTGCGCTGTTCCACGCCCTTCGCCTCCTGTTTTCCATGTCCTTCTATTGTAGCAAGTTTTGCGGGGAATGGCAAGTTGAAAATGCGCGAAGGGGGGCATGATAAGCATATGCCCCCGCGCGCGTGCGCATGTACAGAAACATCCGCCGCGCGAGGAGGGCGCGGCGGATGTTTTGGGGCTTATTCGTCGCAGTCGCGCAAAAACCGCTCCAGCGATCTCAGGAAGGGCAGCAGCGAGGACTGGTCGGCGTGAAAGACGCAGCACGCTTCCTGCCGGTCGCGGCCGTCGCTGTCCAGTTCGAGCGTGACGATCAGGTGGCCGCGCGCGTCCGTGGAGAACATCACGCGCCCGCCAAACAGCGCCAGGTAGGAACCTGTATTGCGAAATTCGTAGCTCTCGCGCAGGAATTGCGCGCACTCGCGCATCTCTTCGAACAGGCACGCGGCGCGCCCGCTGAAGGAAAAGTTGGGCGCGACGACGTCGATGGCGAAGGAAACGCATTTTTGCGCTTCTTCCCCGCCCACGGCGTGGGAGAACACGGTCAGGCCGCGCCAGACAAGGGCGCCGCCGCCAAATTCCATGCGGCAATCCAAAGCGTCCATGCGCCTGCCCCCTATTCCACCGTCTTCAGCGACTCGGCCATGTTGATCTTCTCCAGCTTCACCCGCAATGCGAGGTTGACGAGGATGGCAAAGACGAACGTCAGCGCCACGGAGATGGTGCAGCTGAGAAGCGATACGCGCACGTCGAAGCGGATCATGTCGATCTTGATCTGCGCCATGACGAAGGCATGCAGCGCCTTGCCCATGGGAAGGCCCGTCAGGGCGGCGATGAAGCAGAGCAGGAAGTTTTCCGAGAACACGTAGGAGGCCGTCTCCCGGGGAAAGAAGCCCAGCACCTTGACGGTGGCGATCTCGCGCGTGCGCTCGGTGATGTTGATGTTGGTGAGGTTGTAAAGCACGATGAAGGCCAGCGCCCCTGCGGAGAAAACGATGAGCATGACGATGTAGTCGAGGCTCTCCATCATGCTGTTGACGCGGTCGCGCATGTCGAGGTTGGCCGAGACGTTGGCAACGCCGTCCAGGGAAGACAGCGCCGCTGCCTCCTCGCGCGGGTCCATGCCCTCGGCCACGGCGACGTAGGCGCTCTTGACCTCGGGCGCGTAGCCCCACTGCGCTTCCAACGTGTTTGGACGGACGTACACATAGTTGTAGACATAGTTTTCAAACACGCCGGAGATGGTGAGCTGCGCCGGGTTCATGTCGCTGTCGCGCACGGTAATCGCATCGCCCACGCCCACGCCCAGCGACTCGGCCAGCCCCTGCGAGATCACCGCCTCGCCCGCGCCGGGCAGGGCGACGGGCGTTTCGCCCATGTGCATGTCGATAAAGCCGTCCAAGCTCTCCGCCTGGGTGGAGACGAGGTAGACGGACTTGGTGACATTGCCTGCGGAGACGTCCACGCTGCTCTCGTGCACGAAAAGCGCCTGCGTATCTTCCCCCGCCTCGCGGCGGAAGGCTTCCTGCGCTTCTTCGCCCTGCGCCTCAGTAAAGGTCACAGAGACGTCGTAAAGCGTGATTTCGTCGAACTGGTAGTTGACCACGTCGCTGATGGAATCGCGGATGCCCATGCCGGTGACCAGCAGCGCCGTGCAGCCGCCGATGCCGATGATC
>DVGE01000020.1 GCA_018712885.1 Candidatus Pullichristensenella stercoripullorum
CAAGACCGTAGTGCAGCCCCAAAGCGCCGGTAAAAAGGCCGTAGCCAAAGCTGATCTGGGCGATGTCCTTTTCGGTGACGCCGGCGGCGCAGATGATGCGCGCCATCACGCCCGCCCACATGTCAAGATCGTTCTTCGTATAGCCGACCACGGTGGGCTTGCCGGTGGTGCCGGAGGATGCGTGGATGCGCACCACCCTGTCCGTGGGCACGGCAAAGAGGCCGAAGGGGTAATTGTCGCGCAGATCGGCCTTGGTGGTCGGCGGGATGAGGCGTATGTCCGCAAGCGTGCGGATATGCTCGGGCTTTAGGCCGATGGCGTCAAAGCGCTGATGGTAGAAGGGTACGTTTTCGTAGCAGTAGCGCACGATGTGCTTGAGCCGCTCGAGCTTGAGCGCTTCCAGCTCGGGGCGCGGCATCGTTTCCACGCGCGGGTCGAACATCACAAGGCATCGCTCCCATGAATGGTGTAGGTTTCTTCTATAGGATAGCACGTTTTTTGCCGCGATGCAAGAAAAAAGCGCGGCGCGGGGCAGATTTTGCCGGGACGCCCCGCGAAGAGGGGCGGGCGAAAGATGACAAAAAAACGGTTTCTTTACGACGCGCTTGCTTTTCACCCCGGGGAAAGGTACAATAGTATATGTGGGATCATAGCCTTATGACGGAAAGGGGCGGCGGCGATGGTGTGGTACGCGATCAAGCGCGTGTTGCTGGCGGCCGTGACGGTGTTCCTCGTCGCCGCCATCACCTTCTTTGCCATGCACTTTATCCCCGGCGGCCCCTTTGATACGGAAAAAGCCATCGACCCCGCGGCCAAGGCCGCGCTGATCACCCGCTTTCATCTGGACAGGAGCGTGCCCGAGCAGTTCCTGCTCTATCTGGGCAACGCCCTGCGCGGGGATTTCGGCATCTCGCTGAAGACCGGGCGCGACGTTTCGGAAATGGTGTTCGGCGCTTTCGGCGTTTCGGCGCGGCTGGGCGGGCTCTCGCTGCTTGTCTCCCTGCCGCTGGGCGCGGCGCTGGGCTGTCTGGCGGCGGCTCGGCGCGGGCGGGCGGCCGACCGCGCGGTGCTCCTCTTCGCCACGCTGCTGGCGGCGACGCCGGGCTTCGTGGTGGCGACGCTGCTTTTGCTGGTGTTCTGCCTGAAGCTGGGCTGGTTCGGCGTCTGGTCGGCGCAGGGCGGCGGCATGTTCCTGCCGGTCGTCTCGCTGGCGCTCTACCCGGCGGCGTATGTGGCGCGGCTGACGCGGGCCTCCATGCTGCAGGCGCTCAGCGCTCCCCCTGTGCGCGCCCTGCGCGCCCGGGGCGTGCGCGAAGGGGCGGTGCTGTTCCGGCACGCGCTCAAAAACGCCGCGCCGCCCGTCGTCGCCTGCGTAGGGCCGATGGCGGCCTACGCGCTCACCGGCTCGATGGTGGTGGAGACCGTGTTCACCATCGGCGGGCTGGGCAGCCGCTTCGTGGAGAGCATCGGCAACCGCGACTACCCCGTCATCATGGCGGCGACCATCGTCATGGCGGCGCTGATCGCGCTGTTTTCGCTTTTGAGCGACCTTCTCTGCCGGGCGCTCGACCCGCGCGTGGAGTTTTCCTAGGAGGTCGCCATGGCGAAAAAGCGTTTTTTCAGCATGCGGCCCCCGCTGGAGGGCCTGCGCGCGGCCCCGGGGTGGAAGCGCGCGCTGCGGCAGCCGCGCACGCGCCTCGGGGCGGCGATCCTGCTCGTCCTCGTGCTGACGATCTTCCTTTCGCCGCTGCTCGTGCCTTACGGCTATTCCCAGATCATCACCGTGGACGGGCAGCGCGACCGCGGCGCGAAAAACCTCGCGCCCTTCGAGTATTCGCAGATGGAGCGGGAAGCCATCGCCCGCGGCGAGACCATCTTCCCGCACATCTTCGGCACGGACGAGCTGTGCCGCGACTACTTCGTGCGGGTGATGTACGGCGCGCGCGTCTCGCTGCTCACGGGCGTGCTCGCCACGCTGGTGGTGCTCGTCATCGGCACTGCTTACGGCGCTGTCGCCGGGTATGCCGGCGGCAAGGCCGACCTTTGGATGATGCGGCTGGTGGATCTCATCTACGCCCTGCCGGACACGCTGATGGTGATCCTCTTTTCCGTGGTGCTCGATCAGACGCTGATGGAACACATCGCGGGCACGGCGCTGGCGAAGCTGGGCAGCAACCTTTTGTCCCTGTTCATCGTCTTCGGGGCGCTGTACTGGGTGGGCA
Source organism: Candidatus Pullichristensenella stercoripullorum (assembly GCA_018712885.1). Classification (GTDB taxonomy): domain Bacteria; phylum Bacillota; class Clostridia; order Christensenellales; family Aristaeellaceae; genus Pullichristensenella; species Pullichristensenella stercoripullorum. The sequence continues at coordinate 2,223 of DVGE01000020.1, forward strand.
TGGCGCGGCTGGTGCGCGCGCGTGTGCTCTCCCTGAAGACGGACGCCTACGTGCTGGCCGCCAGGGGGCTGGGCGCGGGGCCGTGGCGCATACTGCGCAAACACATACTGCCCGGCTGCGCCCCGGTGATGCTGGCGGCCGCGGCCATGCAGGTGCCCTCGGCCATCTTCACCGAAAGTTTCCTGAGCTTCATCGGCCTGGGCGTACAGGCGCCCATGCCCAGCCTTGGCGCGCTGGCCAACGCTGCGCGCGGGGCGCTGGGCAGCTATCCGCACAAATTGATCTTTCCGGCGGCGGCGCTGTTTCTGATCGTGCTGGCCTTCAACCTGCTCTCGGACGGCCTGCACAGCGCGCTCGACCCCCGGGCGGGGAGGTGAGGGCGATGTCCGCGCCGCTTTTGCGGGTGCGCGGCCTGCGCGCCTCCTTCCCCGCCGCCGGGGGCGCGGTGCGCGCGCTGGACGGCGTTTCCTTCGATTTAGCGCGCGCGCGTGTGCTGGGCGTGGTGGGCGAATCCGGCTGTGGCAAGACCACGCTGGCCTGCGCCGTCGCCGGCCTGCCCCAGCCGGGGGAACGGGTGGAGGGCGACGTGCTGCTGGACGGCGAGGACGTGTTGCGCGCCTCCCCCGCGGCGCTGCGCCGCCTGCGCGGGCGCGTCGGCATGGTGTTTCAGGAGCCGGCGGCGCATCTCGACCCCGTGTTTACCGTCGGCAGCCAGCTGTGCGAGACGCTGCGGCTGCGCGCGCGCCTCTCCCACACCGAGGTCCGCGCGCGCGCCGTGGAGCTGCTCGCGCTGGCGGGCGTGGACGCGCCGGAGCGCCGCCTGAAGCAGTACCCCCACGAGCTCTCCGGCGGCCTCTGCCAGCGGGTGATGATCGCCCTGGCGCTGTGCGGGGAGCCGGCGCTGCTGGTGGCCGATGAGCCGACCTCGGCGCTGGACGTGACCGTGCAGGCGCAGATCCTGCGCCTGCTCTCCGGCCTGCGCGCGCGCCTGGGCATGGCGATCCTGCTGGTGACGCACGATCTGGGCGTGGCCGCGGAGCTGTGCGACGAGCTGCTGGTGCTCTACGCCGGGCGCGTCTGCGAGCGCGGCAGCGTCGAGGACATATTCTACGCCCCCCGCCACGGCTATACGCGGGCGCTTTTGGCCTGCGCGCCCTCTTTGGAGGGCGAAGCCTCGCGCGCGCGGCCCATCCCCGGCGGCCCGCCCGATCTGAGCCTCCCCCTGCCGGGCTGTCCCTTCGCCCCGCGCTGCCCCCGCGCCGCCGCCGTTTGCCGCGAGCGCGCGCCGGAGGAAGTATGGGTCGGGCCGGGGCACGCCGCGGCCTGCCATTTTGCGAAGGGCGGTGAAGAGGCGTGAGCGGTCATCTTCTCGAAGCCCGGGGGCTGACGAAGCGCTATTTCGCGCGCGTCGGCCTGCGCCGGGAGCCGCTGCTGGCCGTGGACGGCGTTTCTCTGCACGTGGACGCGGGGGAGACGCTGGGGCTGGTGGGCGAATCCGGCTGCGGCAAATCCACGCTGGGGCGCGCGCTGCTCAGGCTGGAAGCGCCCACCGCCGGCGAGGTCTTCTTTGACGGCCGGCGCGTGGACAGGGAGAGCATGCGCTCGCTGCGGCGGGAGATGCAGATGGTGTTTCAGGACGCCGGCGCCGCGCTCGACCCGCGCCTGACCCTCGGCGAGAGCGTCGCCGAGGGGCTGGACATCCACCGCCTGTGCAAAACGCGCGGCGAACGGCGCGAGCGCGTGGCGGCGCTCATGGAGCGCGTGGGCTTGGAACCTTCGTGGATGGAGCGCTATCCCCACGAGCTTTCCGGCGGGCAGCGCCAGCGCGCCGGCATCGCCCGGGCGCTGGCCGTGGAGCCGCGCTTCCTCGTCTGCGACGAGCCGGTGAGCGCGCTGGACGTATCCGCGCAGGCGCAGGTGCTGGCGCTGCTCGCGGCGCTGCAGGCGGAACTGGGGCTTTCCTATCTGTTCATCGCCCACGATCTGGCGGCGGTGCGGCAGGTGAGCCGCCGCCTCGCCGTGATGTACCTGGGGCGCGTGGTGGAAACGGGGCCGGCGGAGGAAGTGCTTCGGCATCCCCTGCACCCCTACACGCGCGCGCTCATCGAGGCCGCGCCCATCCCCGACCCGCGCCGCGCTCGAGCCCGGCAAACGCGGGGCGTGCGCGGCGAGGCGCCCAGCCCCCTGCGGCTGCCGTCGGGCTGCGCCTACGCGCTGCGCTGTCCGTGGGCGGCGGAGGCGTGCGCGCGCGCGCGGCCGGAGCTGCGCGGCGAAGGCGGGCATCTGGCGGCCTGCCCGCGCGCTTTTGAAGGAAGCTGAGCGTATACAGCTTTGGCATACAGATGAAACAAGAGACGACCCAGCAAACCAAAGGAGGGCGACCGTGATGAAAAGACTTCTTGCCGTGCTTCTGGCCCTGCTTGTGCTCGTTGGCGGCGCCGCGACGGTGGCGGAGGAAAGCTCCTCCCCGGCGTGGACCGCGTATGACGCGCTCATCGCCGAGATCAAGGCGGAGACCGATCCCGCCGCGCGCGAGGCGCTGATGCACGAGGCCGAGGACATGCTCATGGACACCGGCGCGGTGGTGCCGATCACCTATTATACCGACCCCTACATGCTCAAAGAGGGCGTGGAGGGCTTCTACGACACCATCGAGGGCTTCAAATACTTCATGTATACCACCTACGATGGCGCGGATACGCTGCGCATCAATCTGGCCAGCGAGCCCGACCGCCTCGACCCGGCGCTCAACTACACCGTGGACGGCGCGAGCCTGGCGGTGAACAGCTTCGCCGGCCTCTACACCCACGCCGCCGACGGCTCTTTGCAGCCGGAGCTTGCCACCGGCTACACGGTGTCCGACGACGGCCTGACCTATACCTTCACGCTGCGCGAGGGCCTGCTCTGGTCCGACGGCACGCCCCTGACGGCGGCGGACTTCGTCTATTCCTGGAAGCGCGCCGCCGATCCCGCCACCGGCGCGGCGTACAGCTACCTGTTCAGCGTCATCGCCGGTTACGGCACGGATGAAGGGCTGGACGTTTCCGCCTCCGAAGACGGGCTGACCTTCACGGTGCGGCTGAGCGCCCCCTGCCCCTACATGCTCGACCTTGCCGCCTTCCCGGTATTCTATCCCGTGCAGCAGGCCTGCGTGGAGGCGGCGGAGGGCTATCTGGACGAGAACGGCGAATTGCTCGACCCCGGCGCGTGGGCCACGGAAGCGGGTTTCGTCACCTCCGGCGCGTATGTGCTGGAGAGCTGGACGCACGATGAGTCCATGGTCTACGTGAAAAACCCCAACTACTGGAACGCCGAGAACGTCACCATGGAGCGGCTGGAGATGATGCTCTCCGCCGACGACGCCACCATTTACGCCGCATTCCGCGCCGGCGACCTCGAATTCATCGACACCGTGCCCGCCGACGAGATGCCCACCCTGCTGGAAAGCGGCGACCCGGAGTTCCACGTCAGCGACAACCTCGGCTCCTACTTCGCCTGCTTCAACGTCAATAGCCCGATGTTTGAGGGCATGACCCCCGAGCAGGCCAGCAACGTGCGCAAGGCCATCAGCATGCTCATCGACCGCACCTGGATCTCTGAAACGGTGCGCCTCACCGAGCCGCCGGCCAATACCTTCGTGCCCGCGGCCATGAGCGACGGCAACGGCGGCATCTTCCGCCAGAACGACGAGGCCTACACCTACCCCAACGCCGAGGAGATGGGCTACCTCTCCCTCACCGCCGACGTGGAAGGCGCCATCGCCCTGCTGGAGGATGCCGGCTACAAGTTCGAGGGCGGCATGCTCTCGGCGGAGACGCCCATCGCCTTTGAGTTCCTCGTCAACCCCGGCACGCAGCACGAGGGCGTGGCCCAGCTGGTGCAGGAGGATCTGGCCGTGATCGGCATCGACATGACCATCCGCTCGGTGGAATGGAACGTCATCGGCGGGGAAATGGCGGCGGGCAACTATGACCTCGGCCGCCTGGGTATGTACGCCGACTTCAACGACCCCATCTGCTTCCTGGAGATGTTCACCAGCACCTCCGGCAACAACTTCTGCCAGCTCGGGCGCTGAAGCCCATTCCCGCTGGCCATTGAACGTTCGCAGGCGCGGCCCGAAAGGGAGTCCGCGCCTGCGTTTTTTTAGCCCCGCTCATCCCGCGCGGCGGCGAGCGCCGCGTCCGCGGACAGCCCCAGCGCGTCGCAGAGGTTGCAGAAGAGTTCCAGCATCGGCCGGCGCAGCCCACGCTCCACATCGCGGAGAAATTCCGCCGAGCAGCCCGCTTTCCCGGCCGCTTCTTCCAGCGTCCATCCCCGCGCCGTGCGCGCCGCGCAGATACACGCGCCCAGGCGGGCAAAATCCAACGCCGCAGCGCTTTCGCCCCTATCGGTTTGCAGCCGCTCTTCCAGCTCCAGGACGGATCGGAACAGCCGATCCATGATCCCCTTGTCCTCCGGCGGGAGGGCGATGAACGCCTCGCCGACGAGGAAGGCGGCGGTCATGAGCTTGAGCTGGAAGCGCACGAGCGCGCGTTGCTCCGCGGCGTCGGCTTCCCGTCCAAAGGCCTTTTCCAGATAGGCGGCGAAGATGCCGCGCGCCGCCTGGATAGCGTCGTTGGCCGCTTCGGACACCGCTTGCAGGTGCAAGCTGCCCTGCGCAAACGCCAATGCTTCCGACGGAAGGCGTCCTGAGTTGTCGTTTTGCATGGGTAGTTCCTCCTTTATTCATAGGCGTCTTTTTAGCGCCCGAAATATCCATATAAGGGTATATTTTTCGGCGATAACCCTCAAAAACATGTTCATCATAGGACTATTCTTCCATATACGCATCTTGTGCGGCCTGTCCGTCCATTCTAGAATGGAGAAGGATCAGCCGGAGGTGCCCGCCTATGGACGAAAACCTTATCAATTATTACACCTTGGGTAAGCACATCAAGGCCGCTCGCAAAGCCAGACATATCACGCAGGAAATGCT
>DVGE01000237.1 GCA_018712885.1 Candidatus Pullichristensenella stercoripullorum
GTAGAAGCGGTAGCCGCCGGAGAAGTTGTAGCAGTCGTAGCCGTGCTGGGCGAGGATGCGGCAGGCGATGTAACTGCGCAGCGCGCTTTGGCACATCACGTACACCGGCTTTCCGGGGTCGATCTCGCTGAGCCGCCCGCGCAGTTCGTCCACGGGGATGTTGACAAAGCCGTCCGCGCAGCCGCCGGCGTATTCGCGGGGGGTGCGCACGTCCAGGCGGGTGATGTTTTTGGGCAGATGGTCGATGTCCTCATAGTGGAACTGTTTGACCTTGCCCGTTTCGAGGTTCTCGATCATGAAACCGGCCATGTTCACCGGGTCCTTGGCCGAGGAATAGGGCGGGGCGTAGGCGAGGTCGAGGTCCTTGAGGGCGATGGCGTTCATGCCCGCCTGCATGGCCGTGGCCAGCACGTCGATGCGCTTGTCCACGCCGTCGAAGCCGACGATCTGCGCGCCGAGGAGGCGCAGCGTGCCCTTTTCATAGAGTACCTTCATGGTCATGGCCTTGCCGCCGGGGTAGTAGGAGGCGTGGCTGGCCGGGGAGAGCACCACCTTGCCATAACGGAGGTTTGCGGCTTTGGCGGCGCGCTCGTTTAAGCCCGTGGCCGCCGCCGTCATATCGAAGAGCTTGACCACGGAGGAACCCCAGGAGGCGCGATAGCTGCTGTCCAGCCCGGCGATGTTGTCCGCCGCGATGCGGCCCTGCTTGTTGGCCGGCCCCGCGAGGGCAATGAGCGCCGCCTGATGGGTGACGCCGTTTTCCACCTGCACCGCGTCGCCCACGGCGTAGATGTCCGCGTCCGAGGTGCGCATGTGTTTGTCCACGAGGATGCTGCCGCGCGCGCCCACATCCAGCCCCGCTGTCTTGGCAAGGCCGCTGTCCGGGGAAACGCCGATGGCGAGGATGACCATCTCCGCGGCGATGGCCGGGCCGACGTCCACGTTCGTGACCACCTGCCCGTCCTTTTCTTCAAAGCCGGTCACGGCGCAGCCCAGCCGCAGCGAAAGCCCCTCGGCGCGGAACTTGGCGTGGACAAAGGCGGCCATGTCTGCGTCCAGCGGGCTCAAAAGCTGCTCCATCTTTTCCACGATGGTCACCTTCGCGCCGCGCTCGGCGAGGTTTTCCGCCATTTCCAGCCCGATGAAGCCGCCGCCGACCACCGTCGCCGAGGCGGGGCGGGCTGCGTCCACAAATTCGCGGATGCGCAGCGCGTCCTCCACCGTGCGCAGGGTGAAGATGTTTTTTCCCTCGATGCCCGGCAGCGGCGGCACCACGGGGCGCGCGCCGGGGGAGAGCACCAGTTTGTCGTAGCGTTCCTCAAACTCCCTGCCGCTTTCGAGGTCGCGCACGGTCACGGCCTTGCGGGCGCGGTCGATGGCCACCACCTCGTGGCGCACGCGCACGTCCACATTGAAGCGGGCGCGGAAGCTGGCGGGCGTTTGCAGCGTCAGCGCCGATTTTTCCGCGATCGTCCCGCCCACGTAGTAGGGCAGGCCGCAGTTGGCGTAGGAGACGAAGCCGGACTTTTCAAAGACGATGATCTGCGCGCTTTCATCCAGCCTGCGCAGGCGCGCCGCGCACGACGCGCCGCCGGCCACGCCGCCGACGATGATGACCTTCATGATGTATACCTCCTCATATTTATCCATTGTCTATAACTTCCAGAAGCGCCCCTTGTGGATGACCAGCTGCGCGCACAGGCCGGTGAAAGCCCCCGCCGCGCAGCCCGCCAGCAGCAGAAAGGGCAGGTAGGCAAGCGCCGCCGTCCCCGCGATGGCTATGGCCACGGCCATTTGCCCGAGGTTGTGCAAAACGGCGCCAAACACGCTCGCCAGCCACAGATGCCGCTCCGGGATGGCGCGCTTCAAAAGCAGCATGCCCGCAAAGCACGCCGCCCCGCCCGCCGCGCTGTACACGATGGCGATGCCGCGTCCGCCCAGGAGGCCGCCCAGCAGTATGCGCGCCGCCAGCACCATGGCCGCCTCGCCCGCGCGGCAGCGGTAGAGGGCGTAGACGGTGACGATGTTCGCCAGCCCCAGCTTCGCCCCGGGGATGGGAAAGAGATCGGGCAGCTGCAGTTCGACGATGAACAGCGAAAGCGCCGCCGCCGTCAGAAGCGCCAGCCGCGTGAGCCTGCGCGCGTCCATGCCGCCACCTCCCCCTTCATCGCGCCACCGCGTCCAGACCGCCGTCCTCCGCGCCGTCCACAAAGCGGATGGTCAGATGGTGCGGCAGGCAGACGATGGGCAAAGCGCGGGAGCGCAGCGCGCCCATCTTCACGCAGGTCTGGTCGGGGCAGTCCGCCGCCGCGACGCGCACTTCGCCGTTTTCCACGGCGATGGTGTTGTAGCCGCCGTCACAGGGGACGTCGAACGTCTGCGCGCCCTCGATGTCCGCCGGGCGAAAGCGGAACAGCTCTTTGCCGTCGCGCTCCACCGCCACCCATTCCCCGCCGGGCGCGTTCCACAAAAGCAGGCAGGCGGCAAGCGCCAGCGCGAACAAAAGCCCTGCGAGCAGCCCCCACAGTCGGGCGGAAAAGCGCCTCATCGCGAAACCACCGTCACGGCAAGGCCCTCGTAGCCCTGCGCCAGCGAAAAGTCGCCCTGTAACCCTTCAGTTATATATACCACGTTTTCCTCCGTGAGAAGCACCATTTCAAAGTCCCTGTATGTCCGCCAGTGCTCGATGGCGGCGTCCGCGCCCATGACGAACAGCGCCGTGGAGAGCGCGTCGCATTTTTTGCCCTCCGCGCCGACGATGGTCACGGACTTGAGGCCGTTTTCTACCGGCGCGCCCGTCTTTGGGTCGAGTATGTGGCCGTACACCGCGCCGTCGTCGGCGGTAAAAAAGCGCTCGTAGTTGCCCGAAGTGACCACCGCCGCGTCGCGCACTTCCAGCACGCAGAAGTTCGTCTGATCCTCCGGCATAATCACGCCCACGCGCCACGCCGAGCCGTCTGCCTTGCTCCCCAGCGCCTGCACGTTGCCGCCCAGGTCGAGCAGCGCCGAAGTCACGCCGTACTCGCGCAGCACGGCGACGGCCTCGTCCCCGGCCCAGCCCTTGCCCAGCGCGCCGAGGTCCACTTGCGCCCCCTCCGGCAGCCGTGCCGCGCCGGGGGAGAGTTCGAGCTGTTCATAGCCCACCAGCGCCAGCGCCGCCGCAAGCTCTGTTTCCGGCGGCACGCGGTAATCCCCCGTGGTGAACCCCCACAGGCGCGAGACCGGGTAGAGGGTGATGTCCAGACAGCCGCCCGTGCGCGCGCCCATCTCCGCGCCGAAGCGGAGGATGGCCTCCGTGTCCGCGCTGATGGCAACGGCCTCGCCGCCGGCGTGGTCGAGGGCGTAGATCTCGCTGTTTTCATCCGTCGCCGACCACAGCGCCTCCAGTTCGCGCACGCGCGCCTCCGCCGCCTCCAGCGCTTCTTCGGCGTTTTCGCCCTCGCAGGAGACGGCCATGTAGGTGTCCATGGCGAAAAAGCCGCGCTGCGCCGCCAGCGCCGGGGCGCACAGGCTCAACAGCAGGCAAATGAGCGGCAGCAGCCGCGAGGCCCTGGGCATGGCGCATCCTCCTTTCCGTTCCCTTCTATTATATAGAAAAATGCCGCCGGTGTAAAGCGCGCACCCCGACTCGCCGCCGCGCATACGATGCCGCATCGGAAAGGTGGCGGTCTTATGGATGTTTTCATCGCCGGCGGCGACCGGCGCAACGCCCATCTCGCGCGTCTTTTGCGCGCCGGAGGGCTGGACGCGCGCGCGGCGGGGCTGGAGAAGT